>JBNJGQ010000033.1:0-19354 GCA_051747845.1 Pseudomonadota bacterium | reverse complement strand
GGAATGCATACCCGGAAAAGCTTGCGATGAGTATATGAAGGGACTGGAATTACTCGACCTGCCGAAGGATCGCTTGCCACAAATGCATGAAATTAATGAGGTACTGGAGCGAGAAACTGGTTGGCAAGTCGCTCAGGTTCCAGCATTAATTCCATTTGATGAGTTTTTCCGCTTACTGGCAAACAAGCAGTTTCCGGTAGCGACCTTTATTCGTACACGGGAAGAGTTCGATTACTTACAGGAACCGGATATTTTTCACGAGATATTTGGGCATTGTCCGTTATTAACGAACCCGGCGTTTGCGCACTTTACGCACCAATACGGTAAATTAGGCCTGGCGGCCACACCAAAAGAGCGGGTTTATTTGGCTCGTCTGTATTGGTTTACCGTAGAATTCGGGTTATTAAAAACCGAAGAAGGCATTCGAATTTATGGTGGTGGTATTTTATCGTCACCGGCGGAAACTGAATATGCCGTTAATAGCGATACGCCAGAGCGCAAACCTCTGAAAGCGTTGGATGCACTGCGTACACCATACCGAATTGATATCATTCAACCTATCTACTACACCATAGAGAGTGTGGACGAGCTGTTTAAGATATCCGATATGGATATTATGGCGTTGGTCCATGAGGCTATGGAGCTTGGGTTGTTTGAGCCGAAATTTCCACCAAAAGATGCAGCTTAAGGCAAAGGAGTAATAAAGAATGTCAAACTTGGAAAATGCACGTTGTGAAGCGTGTCATGCAGACGCACCACAAGTGAGCGATGAAGAACTGAAAGAGTTGATGCGTGAGATACCAGACTGGACTCCGGTAACAAAAGACAACGTTATGATGCTGCAGCGCGAATTTAAGTTTAAAAACTTTAAGCAGGCGCTGGCTTTTACTAACCGAGTTGGTGACATAGCAGAGGAAGAAAAACATCATCCTGAGTTAGTCACTGAATGGGGTAAAGTAACGGTTACCTGGTGGACTCATGCCATCAACGGTTTGCATAAAAATGACTTTATTATGGCAGCAAAAACCGACAGCGTGCTTGACGCATAACTCGCTTTTGTCGATGAATGCCATAAAACCCCGGTCTGTTGGCCGGGGTTTTTGTTTTTTAAGCGTGAACAATAGTGTATTATTTGCTTTACATTTAGTTCAATGCAGTAGGGTTTATGCGACTTGAGATAACGTGTGATGACCGTCTGGGTATCTGCCAGGACGTTCTGCAAATCTTGCGAGACCACGAAATCGATTTACGTGGTATTGAGGTCGATCCTAAAGGAAAAATCTTCCTGAACTTTCCTGAATTAGCCTTCGATGATTTTCGGCATTTAATGCCCCAAATTCGTCGCATCCCTAATGTCATTGATGTGAAAACCATTCCTTATATGCCGTTTGAACGCGAGCATTACGAGTTTAGTTTGTTGTTGAGCACTTTACCTGATCCGGTGCTGTCTATTGATAGCAAAGGTTGCATCGACATAATTAATGACGCCGGACTGCGGTTACTGGCTGGACATGAAGACAGTCTCAAGGGCGAGCCGCTAATGCAGTATGTTCACGGTATCTCTTTGCAGCGGTGGTTGGATAAGAAACCTCAGGATCCAATTTATGAAGCGGTTACTATTGGTAACTCCGAATATTATGCTCAACTTTTACCTATTTGGGTCAATGACGAAGAAGGCAGTACCGCGTTTGCCGGTGCGGTAATGACCTGTAAGTCAGAGCCAGTAACGGCGAGCTGGCAGAGTCAGAGTAACGAAAAAGCCTTTGAACGCTTACTGACAGACAACAGCACAATGAAACGGGTGATTAAAGACGCTCAGCGTATGGCAGAGCTGGATGCACCACTTTTGATTGAAGGTGAGACGGGTGTTGGCAAAGAGCTTTTGGCAAAAGCGTGCCATTTGGCCAGCCCACGTAAAGACAAACCATTTCTGGCGATAAACTGTGCAGCGTTACCGGATAACGTTGCAGAGAGCGAGCTTTTTGGTCATGGCGAAGGCAGCCTGAGTGCTCAAAGTACTCGCAAAACTGGCGTTTTAGAGCAGTCTGCCGGCGGTACCGTGTTACTGGACTCGGTGAGTGAGATGTCTATTGGCCTGCAAGCTAAGCTACTGCGGTTTTTAGAAGATGGTGTTTTTAGACGCATAGGCGAAGAGCAGGAAGTGAGTGTCGATGTACGGGTCATTTGCACCGCTCAGGGAAACCTCTATGAGTTGGTTGAAAACGGTGAATTCCGTGAAGACTTGTATTATCGACTAAATGTCCTGGCGCTTAATGTTCCACCATTGCGCGAGCGTAAAAGTGATGTTTTGTTGCTGGCTGAGCACTTCGTTACCCAGGCCTGCAAGAAACTTGGACGAAGCCAGGTGAGCTTAAGTAGAGCAGCAAAAGAGCGGCTTAAGCGTTATCAGTGGCCGGGTAATGTTCGCCAACTGGAAAACACCATGTTTCGTTCTGTCTCAATGATAGAAGGTTATACGTTGGAACCTGCCGATATACGTTTACCCGAGCTGAATCAGGAAGACGACCAGTTAGCATTGGATATTGATGATATGAGCCTGGATGATGCGGTACGCCGTTTTGAGAGCCATGTATTACGTCGCTTATATCCTAGCTTCCCAAGTACCCGACAATTGGCGAAACGCCTAGGGCTCTCACATACCGCCGTTGCAAATAAACTGCGAGATTATGGCATTGGAAAGCAGCGCAGTGGACGAGCTCGTAAAGCAGAACGGACAAAAAATTAGCTTTGTAAAGCTAACTTTACGAGTTAACAGGGCTGTACCTTGATCCAGAGCAAGTGTGCAGCCTGTACAGTAAACTTTACGTTCTGGTCATAAGTTCTCCGTTCAGTTATCTTTTCTTCTTATTCGCCTTTTCCGCACATGTACCGCTACAGTCATGGTGTTAACAACCGAATAATAAGAGGAAGTAACCATGACAGATAAGATGATTAATCCGTTAAATACAGACGGTTTTGAATTCGTTGAGTATACCGCTCCGGATCAAAAAGGCATTGATGCTTTAAAAGACTTGTTCGACAAACTGGGTTTCACTGAAGTTGCTAAGCACAAAAGCAAGCAGGCCTGGTTGTACAAACAGAACGACATTAATTTCATCATTAACGCTGAGCCGGGCGGGCAGGCTGAAGAGTTTGCTAAAGACCACGGCCCGAGTGTCTGCGGTATGGCATGGCGTGTTAAAGACGCTGAGCACGCGTTAAAGCATTCACTGGATAACGGCGCCAAAGCTTTTCCTGCTGATAAAGGTGTTGTTGAGGGTGTACCTGCCGTTTTTGGTATTGGTGAAAGTGCGTTGTATTTTGTCGACAACTACGAAAACCATGAAATTTATAACCAGCATTTCGATTTCTATGAAAACTGGGAAGCGAAAATGAGCGGTCATGCGGCAGGCCTGTTTGAAATAGACCATCTGACGCACAACGTATTCCGTGGAAACATGGATACCTGGGCTGGTTTCTATGAGCGCATTGGTAACTTCCGTGAAATTCGCTACTTCGACATTGAAGGTAAGCTGACAGGCTTGTTAAGCCGTGCTATGACAGCGCCTTGCGGTAAGATCCGTATTCCAATTAATGAATCTCACGATGATAAATCGCAAATTGAAGAGTACTTAAAAGAGTACAAAGGCGAAGGCATTCAGCATATCGCTCTAACCAGTGACAATATCTATAAAACCGTAAAAGATCTGCGCTCCATTGGTATGAACTTTATGGATACGCCGGAAACTTACTATGAAAAAGTCAACGAGCGTGTTGAAGGGCATCAGGAAGACTTAGACGCATTGCGTGAACAGCGCATTCTAATTGACGGTGCGCCAATGAAAGACGGCATTTTACTTCAAATCTTTACTCAGACCGTAATTGGTCCGGTATTCTTTGAAATCATTCAGCGTAAAGGCAACGAAGGTTTCGGCGAAGGTAACTTCAAAGCGCTATTCGAAAGTATTGAAGAAGACCAGATTCGCCGGGGAGTGTTAAGCGATGCGTAAATGGATCAGCTTTCCGAAACAGGTGGGCAAGTCGTCTCGACAAGCTCACGCTGATTTTCCGGAGCAAGCCATTTATGAACGTGAAGCTGGTCGTAGTGGCTTTTTTGGCCCGGCCACGCATTTTCACCATCAGCATGCTCCGACCGGTTGGTCGGAGTGGCGTGGGCCCTTGCGCCCACGGGCTTTTGACTTTAATAAGTTAGAAGCCATAGCTCCGGAAAACCCCTGGTTAACGCCTGATTTACTGCACAATAATAACTGCCGTTTTCGCTTGTGGCATTGCCACAGCAAAATGGACTATTTAGTGCGTAATGCCGACGGCGATGATTTGCTCTTTGTTCATGAAGGCAGTGGTCATTTGCATTGTGATTACGGGCATATTCACCTGGTGAAAGGGGACTACTTTTTAATTCCCCGCTCTACTAACTGGCGTCTGGAGCCTGATGAAACCATGCAGTTGTTAATGATTGAGGCAACTAACGGTTCTTACAGTCTGCCGGAAAAAGGCCTGGTTGGTAATCATGCTATCTTTGACCCCGCGGTTCTGGATACACCGGATATTGATGAGGCGTTTCAAGCGCAATACAGCGAAGAACAGTGGCAGGTGTATGTAAAACGTCATCAGCAAGTGTCGGTTATTACTTTTCCTTATAATCCATTGGATGCGATAGGCTGGCACGGTGATTTAGCTCCGGTTCGTCTGAATTGGCGTGATATCAGACCGTTAATGAGTCATCGTTATCATTTGCCGCCGTCGGCGCACACGACTTTTGTTGCTGATCGTTTTGTGGTCTGTACCTTTGTGCCGCGTCCTATTGAATCCGATCCGGGCGCATTGAAGGTACCTTTCTACCACAATAACGACGATTACGACGAAGTGCTGTTCTATCACGAAGGTGACTTTTTCAGCCGTGATAATATTGATCGCGGTATGGTAACCTTCCATCCGGCAGGCTTTACTCATGGCCCACACCCGAAAGCATTCCAAGCCGGGCGTGAGCACAAAAAGAAATTCACAGATGAAGTAGCGGTTATGCTCGACACCCGCGATGCCTTACAAGCAAGTGATGAGGCTATGGCGGTTGAGAACCCGGACTACGTTTACAGTTGGCAGGAGAAATAACAACTTATGAAACTCGCCACATACAGAAATGGTACACGTGACGGCCAGTTAATGGTGGTCAGCAAAAATTTAAGTTCAGCAGTAGCGGTTCCGGCCATTGCGTCTTGCATGCAAGAGTTGCTGGACGACTGGGACGGTATTGCACCAAAACTTGAGAAAGTTTATCAGCAGTTGAACGACAGTGACGTTGATGGCAGCGTCCAGTTTGATGAAGCTTTATGCGAGTCGCCTTTACCTCGTGCTTATCAGTGGGCCGACGGTAGTGCCTATGTAAACCACGTTGAGTTGGTTCGCCGTGCACGTGGTGCTGAAATGCCACCAAGTTTCTGGGAAGACCCGTTGATGTACCAGGGCGGCTCTGATGACTTTTTAGCTCCGTACGACGATATTGAAATGGGCAGCACCGAATGGGGCATCGATTTTGAAGGCGAAGTTGCCGTTATTACTGATGATGTTCCTATGGGCGTTGATGCCAAAGCTGCAGGTGAACACATTAAATTGCTGATGTTGGTTAATGACGTATCACTGCGAGGACTTATTCCGGGTGAACTGGGCAAAGGCTTTGGTTTTTTCCAGAGTAAACCATCGTCAGCTTTCTCACCGGTTGCGGTAACACCCGATGAACTGGGTGATGCCTGGAAAGCCAACAAGGTGCACTTACCCTTATTGTCAGAGTACAACGGTAAAGCCTTCGGTAAACCTAACGCAGGCGAAGATATGACCTTTGATTTTGGTCAGTTGGTGGCTCATGCAGCGAAAACGCGTCACTTAGGTGCTGGTGCCATTATTGGCTCGGGCACGGTGTCTAATAAACAGGGAACTGACCACGGAACCTCGATTGAAGAAGGCGGCGTAGGTTACAGCTGTATTGCCGAAGTGCGCATGATTGAAACCATTCGTGACGGCAAGCCGGTGACTCAGTTTATGCAATTTGGCGACACCATTAAAATTGAAATGAAAGATGATGGTGACCAGTCAATATTCGGCACCATTAATCAGAAAGTTGTTCAATACGAAGGTCCTGAAAAGTGATGAAACTCTACGGCTACTGGCGCTCAAGCGCCAGTTACCGTGTTCGTACTGCTTTAAACCTGAAGGGCTTATCCTACGAGTATGAACCGGTACATTTAGTAAAAGGTGGCGGACAACAGCACAGTGAAGCTTATCGAAAGCTTAATCCTGCGCGGTTGGTTCCTACCTTTATCGATGGCGATGTTAAGTTAAACCAGTCCTTAGCCATTATTGAGTATCTGGAAGAGTGTTACCCACAAAACCCATTATTACCGTCTGCTCCCGCTGATAAAGCCAGAGTCAGAGCCTTGGCTTATGATTTAGCCTGCGAGTTGCAACCTGTTACCAATTTACGGGTGTTACAGTATTTAACCGGTGAGTTGAATTGCAGCGATAAACAACGCTCAGAATGGATAGCAAACTGGGTAGAAAAAAGTTTTACCGCATTTGAACAGCGGCTGACCGAGTATGCAGGTGATTATTGCTATGGTAATTCGGTAACATTGGCTGATATCTGTTTGATACCTCAGGTATACAATGCACAACGCTTTAATTTGGATTTATCTTCTTATCCAACCTTGATGGCAGTGCATGAACGTTTGCAAGCGCTTGACGCGGTGCAACAGGCCAGGCCTGAAAATCAAGCGGATGCACAATAATCCAGCGGATCCTAAAAAGGAAAAATAATATGGTGAAATCACGTCTGGTGATGGCCATTGGGGCGACATTGTTTGTCGCCTCTTGCGCATCAACCTCCCCACAAAGCACGACCACTGCTGATACGCAGAAAAACACACCGACCATACAAGCTAACTCTCTTGCCAGTGCTCAGGGAACAGCTGAACTGACTATGGAACAAATTATGGCTGATCCGGACTGGATGGGTCGATTCCCTGAACAGGCGTTCTGGAGCATGGACGGTGAAGACATTCTGTTTTACCAGAAGCGCGAAGGCAGTGACATTCGTGACTTAATGATGCTGGAAAATGGGGCCGGTGAACCGCAGAAAGTGGCTGTAGAAAATCTGCACCAGTATGTCGCAGATGAAAAGGTTCATGCAGCAGATGGCAGCTTTCTAGCCTATACCTTTGAAGGTAATGTTTTTGTTCGCTTTAATGACGGTACAGTTCGCCAGTTGACTCGTGATGACGCAAGGCAGCACAACCTGCAGCCTATGGCGAATGGACAACTGAGCTACCAGCAGGGTAATAACTTTTTCATTATTGATGTGAATTCAGGTTTAAGCCGTCAAGTCGCAGCTTTAGCCTTTCAGGACAAACCGAAAGCCAATGAAGAGCCGAAGGATTATCTGGCTCGTGAAGAACAACAGCTAATTCAGTATGTTCAGAAAGAGCGTAAAGCGTCTGAAGAGCGTTTTGCTCAGCGTTCGGAGTTACAAAACCGAAATTCAACATTGGCACCCGAGCCGTTCTACTTGCCAAAGGACAAAGAGCTGGTTTCTGCAAGCTTATCGCCAAAAGGCGATTTCATGCTGATAGCTATTACTGAGCCGCAAAGCTGGCGAGATGACGGCGATATTATGCCGAATTACATCAGCGAAGACGGTCGTGTAAAAAGCGAGAATGTGCGTCGTCGCGTGGCTGATGCAAAGCCGGTTGAACACCAATTGGTTTTACTCAACTTAAGCGAAGGCAGCCAGTCGACGCTAACCTACAACACGTTGCCGGGCTGGAATGAAGATGTTCTGGCAGAGGTTAAACGTGAAAACCACGAAGCTCGTGGTGAAACTTATAAGTCTGAAGAGAAACCTCGTCCAATTACGCTAATGGCTGACTGGGGCTGGGAAAACGGTGCTATTCAGTGGAATGAAGAGGGCACTGAAGTTGCTGTTATGCTGGAAGCCTGGGACAACAAAGATCGCTGGCTTGCAACGGTAGACACTGCCGGTAAAAAACTGGTTTCTCAAGATCGTTTACACGATGATGCCTGGATTAACTACACTCATAACGAATTTGGCTGGTTAAACAGCGATGAGTTGTGGTTCATGTCAGAGGCGGATGGTTATTCGCATTTGTATGTTAAACCCCTTAGTGGCAACACTCGTCAATTGACTGAAGGGAATTATGTCGTTGAAGATGCTGACTTAAGCGGTAATGGCAATTACTTATACTTTCAGGCGAACATCGAGCATCCTGGTATCTATGAAGTGTACCGAGTGAAAACCGATGGTAGTGGCGACCCGGAAGCGCTGACGGATCTCGATGGTATGACAGCGTTTGAGCTCAGTCCTGAAGATGATGAATTGTTGCTGACGCATTCAACGCCGCTAATGCCACCGGAGCTATACCATAAGTCGGTAAACGCTTCTGAGGCAGCAAAGCGCGTGACTCATACGGTTTCTGAGAAGTTTTTAAGTATTGACTGGACAGCTCCTGAGTTGGTGGGTGTTAGCTCTTCTCATGTTGATGAACCTATTTATACTCGCATCTATAAGCCAGAGGGCTTTGATGAAAACCGAGCCGAAGAATATCCTGCGGTTGTGTTCATTCACGGTGCGGGCTATTTGCAAAACGCGCACATGGGCTGGTCAGGGTATTTCCGCGAGTTTATGTTCCATAGTCTGTTGAATAAACACGGTTACGTGGTTGCTGATCTCGATTACCGTGGCTCAAAAGGTTACGGACGCGACTGGCGTACCGCTATTTACCGTCAAATGGGAACGCCGGAAGTTGAAGATCTGGTCGACGTTGCAAGTTATTTGGAAAGCGACTTGAACGTTGATGGTGACAGATTAGGAACTTATGGTGGTTCTTATGGTGGCTTCCTGACTTTTATGGCCCTGTTTAACGAACCTGGGTTATTTGAAGCGGGTTCAGCGCTGCGTCCGGTTACCGACTGGGCTCACTACAACACAGGTTATACTTCTAATATTTTGAACCTGCCACAGGATGACGCCATTGCGTATCGTCGCAGTTCTCCAATCTATTTTGCTGAAGGATTAGAAGACGCTTTGTTAATCAATTCACCCATGATTGATGACAACGTTTTCTTCCAGGACAGTGTTCGTCTTGTTCAGCGACTGATTGAGCTGAAGAAAGAAGACTGGGAAACGGCAATTTACCCGGTGGAGCCGCACGGTTTCCGCCAGCCAGAAAGCTGGCTGAACGAATACCGTCGGATATTTAAATTGTTTGAGGAAAACCTAAAGTAAGGTTGTTGGTTTTACTCATCCCGAATAACGGCGTCGCTAATGCGGCGCCGTTCCAGTTTGTACAGCAATAAAGAGGTCACTAAACCGGCCGCGTGAATATAGCTAACGTGCTCTCCGACAAAATGGGTGGGTTGCCAGCCAAGCAGCTCGGCAATGACTTTGGCGACCAATGCTATCAATATTAACCACATCCATTTTTTACCCGAACGAATGTCCTTAATTAAACAGTAAGCCAGTAAGCCATGGAGTACTCCTGATAAGCCGACGAAACTAAGGTTCAACGGGGCAATCCAGAGTAATAGAGCGGTTACAGCGCCACTTAGCAGTAAAGCATTAATTAACCAGCGTGTTGTCCAGTATTCCCGCCAGATCAGAACAATAAGTGCTAAGCCAATAAAATTGAATAAGGCATGCCACCAGTCAAGATGGATAAAATGAGCAGTAATCAATGGCCAGCCTTCGGACATGACGGTACTTGAGTTAAAGCTCAGCGCCGGATGCCATTGAGGCATCAATTGCAGAAAAACCGATAGTAGCAGAACCAGAATGAGTCCTGCCCAATATTGGTTAAACCTCTCCATTTACTTTCCTTTTCGTTGCGTCATTGGTTTCTGGTTCGTATGATAGGGCAAATTGTTCCTAATATGAATGAGGCCTTATGAAGTTCTGGCTCCCTGGTATAATAGCCGCAGGCGTTTTATCTGCCTGCACCCCTGGTACTGAACAAGAAGTCCGCGAGCCGGAAGCGGCTACTGGTTTTTCTGAAAAAACCGCCGAGACGGCCAATAAGTACATGGTTGCGGCTGCCAATAAACACGCAGTTGAAGCCGGTTATAATGTCTTAGAAAAGGGCGGTTCTGCCGTGGATGCCGCTGTGGCAGTTCAGTCTATGCTGGGTTTGGTTGAGCCTCAGTCTTCGGGTATTGGTGGCGGTGCCTTTATTCTTTATTGGGATAACAAAGAGGGCAAGCTTTATTCCATTGATGCACGTGAGACAGCACCTCAGGCTGCTACAGAGGAACTTTTTCTGGACGACAAGGGTAATCCGCCGAAATGGATTGACGCTGTCGTTGGTGGCCGTTCAGTAGGAACTCCTGGTGTTCTTCGTGGACTGGAGCTGGCTCATGAACGCTGGGGTAAGTCAGTCTGGTCTTCGCTCTTTAGTGAAACCGTTGAGTTGGCAGAAGTGGGTTTTGAAGTGTCGCCAAGGCTCGCTAAGTTAGTGGAAATGGAGATTAACCCCGGCGTTAAGAAAATGCCGACGGCCAGTAATTATTTCTTCCCCAATGGTAAACCGTTAAAAGCTGGAGAAACGCTGAAAAATCCTGAGTATGCAAAGAGTCTTAGCTTGATCGCCGAGCAGGGCGCGGATGCATTCTATGAGGGGGAGTTAGCAGAAAAAATTGTTAAGGCCGTACAGAATAGCCCGATTGAACCCGGTGTGTTGAGTCTTGAAGATTTGAGTCAATACAGCGCAAAATTGCGCGAACCTGTATGCAGTGCTTACCGCGAATATCAGGTTTGCGGTATGGGGCCACCCAGCTCGGGGGGAATAACAACACTGCAGACATTAGGGGTACTGGAAAATTTCGAATTAGGTGAACAGAAGCCAAACTCTGAAGAGTTTGCTCACTTATTCACTCAGGCATCGCGTTTAGCTTATGCCGATAGAAACCAGTGGATTGCTGATCCTGACTATGTTGAGATTCCGGTCGAGGCCATGTTGGATAAAGCCTATTTATCGAGCCGGGCAGAAACCATTAAAAAAGACGATATGGGTAAAGCCAAGCCGGGTGTTCAACTGCAGCCGGCGTATGAACAGGATATAGCCTACGAACTGCCTAATACCAGCCATATTTCTATTGTTGATGCCGAAGGTAATGTGGTTTCCATGACCACCAGCATTGAAATGGGCTTCGGCTCCACCGTTATGGCCGGTGGTTTTTTACTCAATAACCAATTAACTGACTTTTCTTTGGCACCGGGTGACGGCAAGGAGAAGTTTGCGAACCGTGTAGAGCCAGGCAAGCGGCCCCGTAGCTCAATGGCTCCGACGGTCGTTCTTGATAAAGAAGGGCAGCAGCTTATACATGCTATTGGCTCACCCGGCGGAAGCCGAATTATTAACTACGTTACCCAAACTTTAGTGGGTATGCTGGACTGGGAGCTTAACGTGCAGGAAGCGATTAACCTTGGCCATGTAACTAACCGTAATGACTATACCTCTCTGGAAAAAGGGCGCGATATAAGCGAACTCAAAGCAGCTTTGGAGAAGCGAAAGCATGACGTCAGAGTCATCGACTTAAACAGCGGCTTACATGGAATTAGTATTAATGCAGACGGCACTTTGGTGGGTGGCGCTGATCCGCGTCGTGAAGGCGTGGCAAAAGGAGAATAGAACAGCATGACACTATTACGAGTAGCTTTTTTGGCTTTAGCCTCAGTCGTACTTTTTTCCTGTGGTGGTGACGAACAACAAGATAATTATCGATCGGCGAAACCGGCTGAAGTGATCAGTGGATTTTATAATGCGGTATACGAACAGGAAGACCTGGAGCAGGCTAAAAAACTTTCGTCTAACCGACTGGCTGACTTAATTACGCATTACGGGGCTGTTAGTCAGGTTCAGCGTTATGTACTTGGGCGTTATTTTGACACCGTTGAAATTGAAGTTGTTAGTGACTCGCTCACCGATTACCTGAATGACTCAAATGAGCTACGCGCAACGGTTATCTTTGAAGGAACGTACGAAGGCGACAATATTAAAGACAGTCGCGATGTGGTTCTGATTCAACAGGACGGCAGCTGGGTTGTCGATAAAATCCTCGACGCCAGATACCGCCCGTAACCGCTTAGCCTTGCTTCTTTTTATCGGTATAAGGTGGCCAGCCCATTTGTTTTCCTGCTAAAACGTGCAGGTGAATGTGGTATACGGTTTGGCCGCCGTATTCGTTACAGTTCATCACAAGTCGATACCCATCTTCTGCAAAACCATACTCAGCAGCCAATTTAGCGGCTACGACATAAAGGTGTCCCACTAATGCGGCGTTGTCTTCATTAATGTCATTAGCGGTAGCAATAGGCGTTTTAGGAATCACTAAACAGTGGAAAGGGGCTTGCGGGTTGATGTCTTTAAACGCAAGTGCCTCATCATCTTCGTAGATAATATCCGCAGGAATTTCACGGTTAATAATTTTTGTAAAAATTGTCTCTTCAGCCATTATCTTGCCCTTATTACGCTATTTTAGTCTATGGTAACTATAGCAGTGGGCATGGGCAAATTTAGTTAAGGTTTTCAGACAGCTTATATTGGCTGGCAGATTTTCCGGAAAATAAAAGATCCACCATAGGGTGTTGAATTTCTTGTTCGGAAAAATCAGCTTCCAGGCTGCTCTCGCTGACATAGGTTTGAATTGAAGAGTTGTTCACTAAAATATGGTACCAAGGCTGATCTTTTGCCGGTTTAGAGGTCGCCATTTTGTCATACCAACTGTCAGATAAAGTGAAGCAGGGATCCGCATCAATAATTACACCACGGTAACCATAAAGGCTATGGGTGATGAGTTGACCAATTGAAAACTTTGCTTCTACCATGATGACGGTTCCTTGTTGTCGATACTATTTTTTTATCGGCCAGACCGTGCTAAAACTGAAGTAAGATTTACACTTTTTAAACAAAGTTGAGGGCAACATGCTGGAATCGCAGGAAAATCGAAATTTTATGCGAATGGCTGTCAATGCGGATGCAAAAGTTACTTTGGCAGAGGGTGAAAGTAAGAAAGTACTTGAAGGTGTTTGTCTTGATCTGAGTGCAGAGGGACTGTCACTTCAGTTGTCGGCTAATCTCCAGGTTGGCGATAAAATCTTTGTTGAAATTTTGTCCTCAGGCTCAGTAGCGCCTTTAAAAATCAGCGCTGAAGTCGTTCGCAGCCAGCGGCTGGACGACAACAGCGGAAACTCTATTGTAGGCTGTCGTATTATTTCAATGGACTGACAGCCCGGTTATTACATGACTCTCATGCCTGGCTTTGCGCCGTCATGTGGGTTCAGGATATAGATTTCATCTTTACCCGGCCCGGCTGCAAGCACCATTCCTTCGGATAGACCAAAACGCATTTTGCGGGGAGCCAGGTTGGCGACCATAACAGTAAGTTGACCTTTCAGGGCTTCTGGCTCGTAAGCCGATTTAATACCTGCGAAAACCTGCCGAGTTTCACCACCCAAATCCAACGTCAATTTCAGTAGCTTATCAGCTCCTTCAACGTGCTCAGCATTGGCAATACGAGCAACCCTTAAGTCGACTTTAGCAAAATCATCAAAGTTAATTTCATCGGCAATTGGCTCTTTTTTGAGCTCGTCATTAACTTCAGTCGCTGGAGCCTGCGAGGCTTGCTCTTCTTTTGATGCTTCAATCATGGCGTTTACATCGTCCATTTCAACACGCTGCATGAGCGCTTTAAATTTATTAATTGGATGCTCGGTTAAAGCTGTTTTGTGACTTTCCCAGGTAAAAGTATCGTTTAAGAAGTGTTGTACTTCTTCAGTCAACTTAGGAACTACCGGGGCAAGGTAAACCATTAACACGCGGAACAAGTTGATACCTAAAGAGCAGATTTCATGAACTTCCTGTTCACTGCCTTCTTGTTTAATTAACTGCCAGGGTTCTTTATCAGCAATATACTGATTGGCGCGATCAGCTAATGCCATAATGTCGCGCATAGCTCGGGAAAATTCGCGCTTTTCATAAAGAACAGCAATGTCATCACCGGCAATCTGAAAATCTTTTAACAGTGTTGAGTCAGCAACAGTGGCTGACAGTTTTCCGTCAAACTTTTTCTGAATGAAGCCGGCGCAACGGCTAGCGATATTAATGACTTTACCAACAAGATCAGAGTTTACTCGCTGCGCAAAGTCAGTCAGGTTCAAATCCAGATCATCGATGCGGCTGGTCAGTTTTGCTGCGAAGTAATACCGCAGATATTCCGGATCAAGATGCTCAAGGTAAGTACGAGCCTTTATAAAAGTGCCCTTAGACTTGGACATCTTAGTGCCGTTAACGGTAATGAAGCCATGTGCCCATACATTCGTTGGCTGGCGGAAGTCGGCTCCTTTTAGCATGGCAGGCCAGAATAGGCTGTGGAAGTAGATAATATCCTTACCAATGAAGTGATAGAGCTCAGCTTCACTGTCGGCTTGCCAGTAGGTATCCCAGTCAGCTTTGCCTGTTGTTGTGCAGTAATTTTTAAAACTGCTCATGTAACCGATTGGCGCATCCAACCAGACGTAAAAGTATTTGTTTTCTGTGCCCGGAATTTTGAAACCAAAGTAAGGAGCATCGCGGGAAATATCCCAACGCTGCAAGCCTTGTTCAAACCATTCGTTCAGCTTGTTTGCCATTTCATTTTGTAATGAGCCTGAACGAGTCCAGCTTTTTAGCATGTCACCAAATGCCGGCAGATCAAAAAAGTAGTGTTCTGATTCACGCAGTTGGGGTTCAGCACCAGAGACAACTGACTTGGGATTCTTTAGGTCGGTTGGCGCATAGGTTGCCCCACAGACATCACAGTTGTCGCCGTATTGGTCTTCGGCACCACAGTCGGGGCATTCGCCTTTAACAAAACGGTCGGGAAGAAACATTTCTTTTTGCGGGTCATACAACTGCTCAATGACTTCGGTTTTAATATGACCGGCCTTATCAAGGCGCGTATAAATAGTTTCAGCCAGCTCACGGTTCTCATCACTGTGTGTGCTGTAATAGTGATCGAAGCCGACCAGAAAGTCGCTAAAGTCTGATTCATGCGAGCGTTGCATGTCGCCAATCATTTGCTCCGGCGTTATCCCAAGCTGCTGGGCTTTCAGCATGATGGGCGTGCCGTGTGCATCGTCTGCACAAACGAAGTGGCACTCGTTACCGCGTAGCTTTTGAAAGCGTACCCAGATATCGGCCTGAATATAACCTAACATGTGACCAATATGGATAGGTCCGTTAGCGTATGGTAGTGCGTTAGTAACCAGTATTTTACGTGCGGATTGGCTCATGCGAAAATCTGCTTCCGTTTCGTTGATTAATCGAATCTAAACCCAAAGTTTTATGCCGCTCATG
The DNA here is from genome assembly GCA_051747845.1 of Pseudomonadota bacterium. Classification (GTDB taxonomy): domain Bacteria; phylum Pseudomonadota; class Gammaproteobacteria; order Enterobacterales; family Alteromonadaceae; genus Idiomarina. The sequence continues at coordinate 3,935 of JBNJGQ010000033.1, read as the reverse complement.
TTAGCATAGCTCTTGGCTGATACACAGATCCTTGAGGTTGATGATGACAGATTTTACTCACCCCTTATTGCCTAATGGTATTCCTGAGAACTGGGTGACCGGTTCTGGTAAAGAGCGGGTCTTGAACTTACCTTTTGTTGCCGGCGAAAGTTTACTTCAGGCAATTCAGAACGATGCCGAGCTGGGTGAGTTTGAATGGCAACTTAACTGCCACATTAAAAAACTGAAAAATTCTCAACCAGAATTACCTTTAACTACCGGCAATGTCATTGTTGTTTCTTCCGGGAAGGGCGGCGTCGGCAAGTCATCAGTAAGTGTTAACCTGGCTTTGGCTTTGTCTGAACTTGGTGCCAGTGTTGGTTTGCTTGATGCCGACATTTACGGGCCGTCGATTCCGACCATGCTGGGTGGAAGTCACGGGGATATGGAACTAACCAAGAACAATAAAATGCAACCGTTGCAACGGCATGGGCTACATGTGCATTCGCTGGGTTACTTAGTTGACGATAAAGACGCGACAATTTGGCGCGGACCAATGGCCAGTGGCGCGTTGCAGCAACTCTATAAAGACACCGCCTGGCCGGCATTGGACTACCTTATTGTCGATATGCCACCAGGTACCGGCGATATTCAGCTGACCATGGCACAGAAACTGCCGGTTACCGGGGCCGTTGTAGTGACGACACCGCAGACGGTAGCGTTGAAAGACGCCGAAAAAGGTGTCGCCATGTTTAAGAAGCTGAACATTCCGTTGGTTGGTATACTGGAGAACATGAGTTATTACCAATGCCCGGCGTGCGGGCATGAAGACTCGGTTTTTGGTAAAAATGGTGGTGCTGTAATGGCAACAGAGCATCATTTGCCATTACTCGGACAGTGGCCTTTAAACAGTGAGCTAAGAGAGAGTCTTGATGGTGATACACCTCTGTTAATCGCACAGCCACAACACCCGTTAAGTCAGTTAATTTTTAATTCTGCACAACAAGTTGCGGCAAACCTCTATTATCAACAGGAAAATTCGTTATAGTACAGGCCTTAAAGTCTGAAACGACAACTCGGAGATTGATCAACCATGCGCCTAAACGACACTGAAATAGAACAACATTTGAAAGACGGAATTATAGGTGTCGAACCTGCACCGCAAGCCAGTAATATTTCAGGCGTGACACTGGATATTCATTTAGGCAACGATTTTCGTGTATTGCAGGATCATGCTGCACCTTTTATCGATATCAGCGGTTCTCGCGAGGCAATTGAAGCGGCCATTCGTGAAGTCATGAGTGATGAAATTGTGCTAAAAGATGATCAGGCTTTTTTCATTCACCCGGGCGAGTTTGCGCTGGCCGTAACGCACGAATCAATTACGTTGCCCGCTGATATGGTTGGCTGGCTGGACGGTCGTTCGTCTTTAGCGCGTTTAGGTTTAATGGTTCACGTAACGGCGCATCGTATTGACCCGGGTTGGTCAGGGCAAATTGTTCTGGAGTTTTACAACAGCGGGAAGTTACCTCTGGCGTTGAGAGCGGGTATGAAAATTGGAGCTATCAGCTTTGAAAAACTGAGTAGCCCTTGTGCAAGACCTTATAACAAGCGAGACGATGCGAAGTATAAAGACCAGCATGGGGCAGTGGCTTCGCGGATTTCAGCAGACGGCGGTTAAGCACTTTCTGTTAAAAGCTGCTTGGTGGCCTCTTGCAGTTTAGCCAATAAATTACTGGTGTTATGGCGGTAGTGGACATCTTTATCACTCTCCAAACCGCCAATAACCGGTAACTTCAGGCCTTTTTCTTCTTTATTGCTGAGTACTAAGTCGATAATTTGCTGACCCAGCTGTTTTTCAATAAATGCGACTTTATCGGCGACACTCAGTGCCCCAGCTGGCCCACTTTCATCAGCCAGGTTATCAATAAATACCACTTTCGCATTGGTTGTCAGTAACGCGTCGCGTATACCAGAAACAAGTAAGGGTGGCATAACCGACGTCATGAAGCTGCCCGGTCCCAGCAAAATTAACTGGCTATTTTGTATATGACGAATGGCTTCCGGTGTGGCCTTAACTGTGCCTGATAGAGACAGTTTGCGGGGCATGGCGGGAAGTTTATCAATACGAATCTCGCCATGGCACTGAATGCCGTCCGTTGTTGTTGCGATGAGATCTGTGGGACACTCCGACATGGGCAAAATACGGTTGTCGATATTTAAAAGACGGCTTAAAAGCTGAATGCCGTCTAATGGACGGGCACTGAGTTGATCCAGTGTATAGAGCAGCAAATTGCCAAAGTTATGACCATGCAGAGAGGAGGTACAGTCAAAACGGTAGTTGAGTACTTCAGCCGCAAGGGGTTGCTCCACAAGCTGTGATAAGCAGTTGCGAATATCACCCCAGGCAATGCAATGCTGCGATTCACGCAATAAACCAGTAGCTCCGCCGTTGTCGGTAGTAGCGACAATACCTACAAGTTTATGTTTCATAAAAGACAGAGTCGACAAAACTCGACCGAGTCCATGACCACCACCTATTGCGGTTATACGTCTTAATGAGTGCAGTTGCATCCGGCTTCCTTTGCTGCCTTTGGTCGAACGCTGCGACCTTAGCTGATTTATTATGAATTATGCAAGCCTCGCTGACTGTGTAACAATCTAATGAGCAGGAGGATGTATGCCAATAGTTTTTGATAACCGTTACGCTAGTAAGTTCCCCGAAATAACAACAAGTCAATCGATAAAGCCAGATGGTAAGGCTAATTTATTGTGGTTAAACGAACCGTTATGGGCTGAATTATCAGCAGGAGAAAAGCCACCGGTTAAACTTGCCGAGTGGCTGGGTGGTTTAGAACCATGGCCGGGCGCAGAGCCTGTTGCTCAGAAATATGCCGGGCACCAGTTTGGCCACTTTAACCCTTACTTAGGAGATGGGCGAGGGTTGCTGCTGGGTCAGGCTGTTGTTGGTGAAAAGCTGCATGACATTCACGTAAAAGGCGCTGGACCAACGCCATACAGCAGAGGAGCGGACGGCAGAGCTGTTCTGCGCTCGTCTGTGCGAGAGTTATTGGCAAGTGAGGCTTTTTACGCACTGGGCGTGCCGACAACACGTGCGTTGGCGTTAGTGTCAACCGAAGGGAAAATACAAAGGGAACGTCTGGAGCCGGGCGCAATTTTGGCCCGCACGGCAGCAACTCACGTGCGCTTTGGACACTTTGAACACTGTTTTCACCGCAACCTTGAAGAGACCATGAAGCGCTTATGGCAGGACACAATAGAAACGGTCTGGCCACAGCTAGCCGAAGCCAGCATTGAAGAGGGTTTTGTTCAGGTTGTTAAAAGCACAGCGGAGATGATAGCCGGATGGCAGGCGTATGGGTTTATTCATGGTGTAATGAACACAGATAATATGAGCCTGGCCGGGGAAACCTTTGACTTTGGGCCTTATGCATTTTTAGATAATTATGAACCTGAAAAGATTTTCAATCATACCGATGCAGGTGGGCGCTACGGATTTTTTCAGCAACCAGGCATTGGATTATGGAATTTAAAGAGACTGGCTCAGGCATTGAGTCCTATTGTAGAGTCAGACGGATTGCAGAGCGCACTCGATAATTACGAAACTGAATTGCGCCAGGCGTATCTTAACCTTATGACTAAACGTTTAGGGATATCCGCTGTTGCTGATGAACAAAAAATGGCGTTAATAGGGGGGTGGTTGAGTTTGCTTGAAGTGAATAACGCGGATTATCAGCTCTCGTTCCGGGATCTAATTGATTCAGTTGAAGCGGGCGAACCGAAAGGGCTGCTGAAACAAAGTGGAGAAAGCTGGTGGCAGGAGTACCTGTCCGCAGTTAATGGTCATACGGACATTGATGTGATGAAGCAGGTAAACCCCTGGGTTATTGTCAGAACACATCATGCACAGCGTGTAATAGATGCGGCAGAGGCTG
>JBNJGQ010000032.1:0-19469 GCA_051747845.1 Pseudomonadota bacterium | reverse complement strand
AAAATATCTCCGTCTTTATGTTCAACAGCAACCCGAACCACGTTGCCTAAACTGGCTAAGTCATCCTGATAGTCAAAGTAGTTCTGAATAAAAGGATGGTTGGTCGGGATCATTTTTGTCAGGCTGGCGTCAGGACGCACCTGTGAAGCGTGATAGCCCAGAAACAACGTGAGTAATAGAAAGACAATTAGCCAGGGAGCCCGTACCGTGAATAATAGTTTCTCCAGCAGTCCTGCTGACTTATTCGCACTCGGATTATCCATTTACTGCGCTCCTTGTTGCGTTGCTAAAGCTTCTTCTTCGGTGATTTTGGCGGGCCAGTGCAGCAAACCGCTGCGCCCGGTCATAGTCCACTCGCCTTCAGTCACTTCGATGATATCAGTCATAACTGAACCACTAGGATGAGTTCTGTTTTTTACATTCAGTTGTTCATCCACTTCAAGGATAGTCCCTGAGTGGCCAACAATAAGTTGTGTTCCGGACTCAGTCGTTGTACCAGCCGATAAGTTAACTCTGGTGCCTGTGTCTATGGTAGTGAAACTCTGGCCTTTATCTTCAGAAACAAATGCGTTTCCTCGTAGCCCATAAACCCATAGCCGGTTTTCGGCATCAACATGACCACCGAACAACGAACCATGGTACGGCGAATTCAATGTCTCCCAGCTCGCGCCACCGTCATTGCTGGTAAATGCCAAACCGGCCTCGCCCACAATATAAAGATCATCGCCTTGCCCGAATACTGCGTTTAAATGATACCCGTCCGGGTTTTCCAAACGATGAGATATCACTTGCCAACTTTCACCGCCATCTTCGGTTTTTAGAAAAGTCCCATAAGCGCCAATTGCTAACGCTTCCTCTGCGTTCTTAGCATAGAGATCTAAAAACGGTTTGCTTGGACCTTCCTCTTCGGCAACCTCAATGTTACTGATTTGGAATTGCAACTCTTCAATCTGCCATTCGAGCTCACCAATCATCTCATCGTCGTCAGTTGCGTCGATTTGTTCATTTAATTTCTCAATACGTTTTTGGTAGTAATTCTTTTTAAGCTTCATAAGCTCGAAACCATCGAGCTGACGCTTCCAGGTATTACCGCCATCCTCAGTTTTAATAATGACCCCGTGATGTCCTGTTGCCCATCCATTTTGCTCATTGGCAAAAGCGACACTGGTTAAAAGTACACTGGTATCAACATCCGCTTGTTGCCAGTCACCACCTTCTTTCCATAAAATATTGCCATGCGCGCCAACCGCGACCAAACGCGGTCCGACCGTTGTCACCTCAATAAGTACTTCATTTTTAATTCTGTCTGATGACAATGCTGGTGCACTGATCACTTCGTAATCAGTAATTGTTGTTGTGTCGCCTTCCTGTGCGAGCACTGTGGTGCTAAAAATAGCCCCCAACAACACCCCTAATGGGGTTAAAGACAAGCGCATGGAACCTCCTGGGTACTAAAAATGTCATAGGATTGTATAAGCTCAAGAATATTTGAAAACCTTTTTTCGTTAAATTCGTGCTTTTTTTCGTTAAAGTATTGCTAGAGAGGTCGGTCCTCTGGCAAAGTGATGTTGGAAAGTAGAACAACAAGGAAAATTATAATGAATAAACTGATGCTAAAAGCTGGCGTATTCGCCATGTCGGTGATTTCCGTGAGCGTTGCGGCTAAAGTATCACCAGAAGAAGCCGCTCGGCTCGGTCAGGACTTAACCCCTATCGGCGCTGAGAAAGCTGCTAACGCTGATGGCTCTATCCCAGCCTGGGATGGTGGTTACTCTGATAAATCGGTGGATGTTGTTCGCGGTAATAACCCATTTGCCGATGATGAACCGTTATTGACTATCACCCACGACAATCTGGATGAACACAAAGAACATCTTAGCGAAGGTCAAATCGCAATGTTTGAGAAATACTCAGACTATAAGATGAACGTTTATCCAACCCGCCGTACAGCAACTTATCCGGATGAGCTGTGGCCGAAAATCAAATCAAATGCAGAGAATGCAGAAATGGTTGCCGGTGGTAATGGTGTTGAAAACTTCGATACCGCAATTCCATTTCCTATCCCTGAAAACGGTTTAGAAGCAGTTTGGAACCACATTACACGCTACCGTGGTGGTGCTGTTACTCGTAACATCGCTCAGTTCCCGGTCTTATCGAACGGTAACTACACTACAGTAGAACTGAAAGAGACACTGGTATTCCCAGAGTATTTATCAACCGGACGTCAGGAAGCTGACGACAACGTTCTGTTTTACTTCATGCAGGAAGTTGAAGCCCCTTCTCGCTTAACCGGTACCGTGCTTTTAGTACATGAAACCATTAACCAGGTGAAAGAAGGACGCCGTGCATGGATCTATAACGCCGGTCAACGCCGCGTTCGCCGTGCGCCTAACGTAGCCTATGATGGACCAGGTACAGCAGCTGATGGCCTTCGTACTTCAGACAACCTGGACATGTACAATGGCGCGCCAGACAAATACAACTGGGAGTTGAAAGGGAAAAAAGAAGTTTATATTCCTTACAACAACTACGAAATTATGAATCCTGAACTGGATTATGACGACATTATCAAAGCCGGTCATATGAATCAGGACTTAATTCGTTACGAAAAACACCGTGTCTGGGTTGTTGAAGGTACCCTTAAAGATGGCGAACGCCACATCTACTCAAAGCGTACCATGTACCTTGACGAAGACAGCTGGACAGCCTCTTTGGTTGACCACTATGACGGCCGAGGCGAATTATGGCGTGTTGGTGAAGCTCTGAATACTCAGTTCTACAACCAGGACGTACCATGGATGGCTGCAGAAGCTCTGTATGACCTGGATTCAGGCCGTTACATCTCTCTTGGCCTGGGTAATGAAGAAAGTACTTACATGGAGTGGGATATCTCTCCAAGCCGTGAAGACTTCAGTACTAACGCATTACGCCGTAAAGGTTTCCGTTAAGTTTTTTTAACTTAGCTAAATTAAAAAGGAGGCATTTGCCTCCTTTTTTAATTCCTGAAGTAATTCACTACTTTTCCAGGCGAGCCAAAAGGCTCGATGTGTCCCAACGGTTACCACCCATTTTTTGAACATCGGCATAAAACTGGTCAATCAGCGCGGTCGCAGGCAACGAAACGCCCTGCCGATCAGCTTCAGCCAACGCAATTTTCAAGTCTTTGCGCATCCAGTCCACTGCAAAGCCATGCTCATAATGGTTATCCCACATAGTTTTATATCGGTTTTCCATTTGCCACGAGCCTGCGGCACCCTTGCTAATAGCAGTAATCAGCTTATCCGGATCAAGTCCAACCTTGCGTGCCAGCTGAAGGCCTTCCGATAACCCCTGCAGTACGCCGGCGATACAGATTTGGTTGACCATTTTTGCCAACTGACCACTACCAATAGGCCCCATTAACTGGCGAGTTTTTGCATAGCATTGAAATAGTTCATCTGCGGCAGCAAACGTTTTGTCGCTGCCACCGACCATTGCAGTTAAAACGCCATTTTCAGCACCGGCTTGCCCGCCGGAAACCGGCGCATCAAGAAAGCTCCCTTTTTTCTCTTTTACCGCCTGCTCTAGTTCCCGAGCCAATTCCGCGGAGGCTGTTGTATGGTCAATAACGACTGCACCAGACTTTAGTTCTGACAGCAAACCATCATCACCATAAAAGACACTTCGAACATCATCGTCATTTCCCACACAAACCATGACAAAATCGGCGTTTTTAACAGCTTCTGCTGGCGTTTTTCCGTAATTCCCCGAGAATTCCTTTGACCACTTTTCTGCTTTAGCTGTGGTGCGGTTAAATACGCTAACGCTGTGCCCGGCATTTTGTAAATGTCCTGCCATAGGGTAGCCCATAACACCTAAACCAATAAATGCGCACTGCTTTCCCATATTCACTCCTCCTGAAAGTTTGGCTTTTCTATAAGCCAGTGCTGGTAACGTCCCAACTCGCGATAAGGGGATGTTTGGTTGTATTTCATCTCAAGTGACAGTAACTCATCAAACCGTTGTTGGTCGTCGAGGTTTCTCAAGTAATCATGAAAACATCTCACCCCCGTTTTCTGTCTGACTTTTAGTTTGTTATCTTTCAGGTAGTCATCCACCTTTTCCGGCACAACCGGGTTCTGAGGGCTTAAACGTACGGTTTTCTTAACTTTTAAACCCCGCTCTATGTAATCGAAATTTCCATAAACAGCATTAGCAAACAGCTGAGCATGATGATTATAAAACATCAGCGAAAGCCTGCCGCCGGGCTTCAATAATGACGCTAACTGCTCAATTGCTAGCTCAGTGTCCGGCAGCCACTCCAGCACCGCATGACAAAGAATAATATCGTACTGAATGAAAGACTTCTGGTTAATTAAATCGTTTAAACTGGCTGAAATATACTTACAATGATCTTCCAAACCTGCCGCTTTATGTCGTCGGGCCGCCTCTTCAACCATGTCCGTTGACAGGTCGGAGTGCACAACGTTAAAGCCTTTTTCCTGAAACCACTGGTTTACCTGACCTAAACCGGCACCAACATCCAGCACAGAACATGGCTCACTTGCCAGTAACGGTGCTAAATCGCGTTTGAGCACCTCAACTCTTAGTTGGCCTTTTGTGGTGTCATAAATTGATTTAGAGAATTTTTGACTAATACCACTAAAGTCCCCTTTCTCTTGCCTTTTCTTGTTCATTTAGCGCTTCTCTTAAGCCGGGCTGTCGATATCAATGAACTCTACCTCAAGTTTGAAGTGTTCAGCTAAATGCTCGCCCAGCGCCTTTACGCCGTAACGCTCAGTCGCGTGATGTCCGGCAGCAAAAAAGGCAATGCCCTGTTCACGGGCGCTGTGAATAGTAGGTTCTGAAACCTCGCCTGTAATAAAAGCATCAACACCCAGCTGGGCCGCTCTATCAATAAAACCCTGTCCTCCGCCAGTACACCAGGCGACTTTTTCAATTCTGTGTCCTCCTGTAACACGACAAACCAACTGCCGTTGCAGTCGCTCCTCCAAGTGAGTTGCGACCTCATCATCTCGCATAGGTTGAGCTAAACGGCCAGTAACCAAAGGGCATGCGGGATCAGAAGAGTCAACCGCACCTTCAAAACTCCACCCCATTAACTTCGCCAATTGGGCGTTATTGCCAAACTCAGGGTGAACATCCAGGGGTAAGTGATAGGCAAACAGGTTGATGTCATGTTTCAACAGTTGTTGTAATCGGCGTTTTTTCATACCGACGACTTCGGCAGGTTCACCTTTCCAAAAATAACCATGGTGAACAAGTATTGCGTCGGCGCCTTCCGAAACGGCTTTATCAACCAAAGCCTGGCATGCCGTCACCCCGGTAATAATCTTGTTTATTTCAGCTTTGCCTTCTACCTGCAGACCATTCGGGCAGTAGTCCTTAATTTGGTTACTGTTTAATAGAGTATTAAGGTAATTTTGTAACTCGTTTCTTGTAATCGACATAATTAAAAACCAAATTTACTGTGCAAATAGGCTTAAGTTTACCCGAAATTAGACAATAATCCGAAAAAACGGTATAAACGAAGGGTGAAGTATTTTTATACAAACCTTTTAAAACAAACCTTGAATAAAGGAACAATTGAATGAGCAAACTGGATAAAGAAAAGGTACTCGCTGAATATACCGAAGCTTATCAAAAGGCTCACGGTAAAAAGCCTAAGATTGAAAGCAGCAACGGCTGGTATAGCGTTGACGGTGGCAAAAATGTGCGTCTGGCGCAGTTAGCTGATGAAGCTAAAACTCTGGGTAAAGAGAAAAAGTCAGCGCCTAAGAAATCTGAAGCTAAGAAGTCTGAACCCAAAAAGACGGAAGCCAAGAAACCCGCTGCGAAAAAAGCTGAACCTAAGAAAAAAGCTGAGAAAAAGCCTGCAGCTAAAAAATCGACAGCGAAGAAATCACCGGCTAAAAAATCCAGTTCTGGCGGTTTAACCGCAAAAGAGTTGTGGAAGCAAAAGTTGGAAAACAAAGGAAGTGATTGCCGCTTGCCTCGTGGTACAGCGTAAATCCTAACCCGAACAGCAAAAAGCGACCATTTGGTCGCTTTTTTGTTTATAAAACATCTGGATTCTTACCCGCTACACGGTCAATCGGCACCTTAATTTTACGGTAACGATGCACTAAAAAATCACTGCGTTTGAAGATTACCTGCTCAGAGCCAAACTCGGCCTGAGAAACAAGAAACCGTTCGTTATCCAATGTTTTTACGACTATCCCTAACTTTCCCTGATGCGGACCACGCTTAATGAAAACCGTCTGCCCTTGTATACGGGGATTATTGTAAGAAAATGTCGGATAATTTATTGCCACTGCAGCTTCCCTAAACCTTTTAAGGCTTGACCAATATCCAGGATTATACTCCTATTATCGGTCGCTGACAGAGATTCTTGATATTTATTTCTTGCCGATATAAAGCGTGATTTCGCCTACCGGGAAGCCCCACTTGGACATATCCGTTCGATTGATCATATTGTCTTCATCAATCAGATAAAGCCAGTCATCCAATGTTAATACCATGGGTTCACCATCAACCTCTACTTCTAACTGATAGCCCCAGTTTAATACGTTACCCGCAGTCGTCCCTTTGGCTACGCCTTTGACATCATCTGCGCGCCCTTCGTAGCTATTCGGCCCCGTTTTGGTTATTCGCCAAACGCGTTGCTCTTCACGGCCATCGGCATAGGTAAAGTGTTCATCAAGAACCCCTTCATTACCCTCCCAGGTACCGGTCATAGTAACTTCGAAACGCTGAATAACTTCGCCAGTATAATCCTGCACCATACCATAGGCCACAAGCTCACCATTAAAAAACTCTTCCAGCTTTAACTCTGGCTTTTCACTCTTATAAGCATCAATTCCAGTAGAGCACGCCGACACTAAAAAAAGCAGAGTGGTTACCGCTATAACTTTAAATAACTGCATACTATTTCTCTCCAATCAGTTCGTTTCTTTCCGAACGAAAACGGCTATTTTCAGATAGCCAAATAGCTAAAAACTGCTCTGTGAAGTCCTTGTCCTTAATGGTTCCGAGTAGCTTTTCGCCTTGGTAAAACTCGGCAGATCCCTCTTCATCTTCAACCAATAAAAGACAGTCTCCTTCTTTTATATTTGGCCAAATTGAATCTAATTGAGCTAACCAGTCCTCGTGCTTTTCACGGTCTAGCTCCAACTTCTGCCACTCTTCTTCTGTCGTTTCTATTAAGTCTTTTGCTTTAATATCGCGCAAATACTCTAATAGCAGCGCTTGGCGCTCACTCTCTTCATAGTCTCCCGACGGACTGAACAAGGTCGCATCATAAACATCCCAGAAATAGACACTTAATCGGGTCTCTCCAACTTTAGTGAAGTCACCGGGCACTGACTTCGCGCACTCAGCAGCGAAAAGGTTGACGCTAAAAAGCGCCAATAAACCAAACAATGTAAACCTCATAACTTTACTCTCCCGACTCTTTTTTGGCTGACATGGAGAAAACAAAGTAGGCCATCATTAATCCCCATACGACCGCATAACAGGCAATGACCAGCGGCATTGAATCAATTGTTGCGGCGTTTAACCTAACGCCGGCAACATAAGTAACAGGCCCTGATACAGCACCAACCAGGACAGCAAATAGAGGCTTCGGAACCAGCCAGTCTAAAGCCACAGGTGCCATTGATGAAAAGCCAAGCCACAACATGGCTAACCATAAAGGGAAATAACCTCCGGCAAAGTCAATTACTCCCAGGCTTATGCTTATGGCTTCCAGTAACAAACCAACTGCAAATAGCCTCAGAATTAAAGTCCAGCTGACTTTGACAACCCCAATGCTATAGACAAACTGCAGTGCCAAAAGCACACCGCTAAGAACAATATAGCTGTCTCTGCCCGCCACAGCGCTAAACCACAACGCATTAAAAAGAACGAAGCTGACTATTTTGTGCTGAATAGAAGTCATTAATAAGCCTGCGCTTTGCTGGCCGTAACCTGAACAACAGAAACTCGCTGTTCAAGAAAGCCACCTTCACAATAGCTAAAATAATAATTCCATAACCGCGAGAACCGCTCATCGTAGCCAAGTTCTTCCAGTTCCTTCTGCCTGCTGTTAAAACGTTCTTCCCATTGTCTTAGTGTTTTTGCGTAACTTAGACCAAAGTCATGTACATCACGAACAACTAAGTCGGTATAACGCGTAAATAGCTGAGTCATCTGACTTAACGAAGGCAGAAAACCTCCAGGAAAGATGTGTTTTTGGATAAAGTCGACCGAACGAGCGTACGATTTGGAACGTTGATCAGCAATGGTTATAGCCTGCAATGACATTTTGCCATCTTCTTTTAAAAGCTTATTGCAGGTACGGAAAAAGGTTGGCAAATACTCTTTACCAACGGCTTCTATCATTTCAACGGAAACCAACTTGTCATACTGGCCTTCCAGATCCCGGTAGTCTTGTTTTAGCAATTCAACTTTATCGGAGAGACCTGCAGCCTCAACCTGCTCTTTAGCGTACTGAAACTGCTCTTCTGAAATAGTGGTTGTAGTAACCCGGCAGCCATAATGTTTTGCAGCGTAAATTGCCAGACCGCCCCATCCGGTACCTATTTCCAGTAAATGATCATCGGGTTTTAATTCCAAAGAGTCACATAAACGCTTCATTTTATTCCGTTGCGCTTGCTCTAAAGAGTCAGTCGGATCCAGGAACAATGCACTAGAATACTGCATGGCATCGTCAAGAAAGCGTGTATAGAGCTCGTTACCGAGGTCATAGTGAGCTGAGATATTCTTCTTTGCCTGACCTTTGTGATTCCGGTTACTCCAATGCTGGTACTTATTAAACGGAAAGGTTAGCCAAGCTAAACGAGTTTCCAGTTTATCCAGTGCAGGTAAATTGCGCGCAAAAACCCGGATAACAGCGGTTAAATCGGGAGTGTCCCAGTGCTTATCAATATAGAGTTCGGCTGCACCAATACTTCCACCGGTTACCAGACGACGGTAGAACGAAGAGTCCTTAACATCAATTTCAGCGCTCAGCTCTTTATCGGCATGTCCAAAGGTATCAATGAATGTGCCTTTTTCTTTTATCGTTAGCTGGCCATATTCCAAATGCGCTAATAATTTAAATGCGATAGTTCGGAACAGTTTATCCCACACGCCATATTGAATAGGCGCCACCATAGTCGTTTCACCACTGGACATACAAACTTGCCTTCTAATTATTTAACTACCAGGGTTTCCGTAAAATGGAACCCGCTTGATAAAAAGCTTTAACGCCTGCCAATAAATGCCACCAATAATCTTTATGGCCATGAAAGGTGTTGTTCTTAATACGCGGTAAATTGCACTACGGTTTAGCGGTTGCCGATTTAATTTCATTCCGGCAACAAAATCTTTCTTTTCCTGGTGAGCACTTAAAATAATTTTTAAGCTTTCATGAGGCGGGGTTATCTCCCAATGGTAAGTCATATCCATTGGGTTAAAAGGCGAAACATGAAATTGTTTCGTTGTTTTAGGCGAGTCTTCTGATAAATCAACTAAGTAATAATGGCGTTGTAACCATGGAGTATTACTCACTTCAGCGAGCATATGAGTAAACTTACCCGTTTCCTGCTGAAGAAAGTAAAAGTTTACCGGGCTAAAGAAAATGCCAAAAGTTCGTATATTGCCAACAAAAAAAACATGACCCGCTAATGCTTTTCCTGCGAGGGAAGACATTTTCTTCAACGCAGCCTGATGCAAGCTGCCCTCTTCATCTTTTAGGTAGTCTTTTCGACGAAACCATAAAGGCGCAAAGCCTTTGCATGACATCCAGCGACTTATAGAGTGTACATCTTCGATCTCGGATAAATCGATGCACCACTGCTGAAACTTATAATTAAATGCGTGGTGCTTAGGGCGATGCCTTACGTGAAAAACGTCACCCCAGTAAATTACGCTGTTCATGAGTTTTCAATTGCCACGGTATTTAATCTGTTAACAACATCTATGGCACTTCTTACACCATCTTCATGGAATCCGTTATACCAATATGCACCGACAAAATGCGTATTATTTTTACCGCAAATTACGTCGCGTTTCTCTCTGGCTTTTAATGATCTAACCGAGTATTGAGGATGGTCATAGGTGAATTCCTCAATGATTTTTTCTGGATCAATAGCCGCAGTATTATTTAATGTGACACAAACCGTTTTATCGCACTGCAGTCCTTGCAGAATATTCATGTTGTAGGTGACAGAGCTTGGTTGACTGTCGGCTGCGGCATCTTCACGCAGAAGATAATTCCAGCTTGCCCAGGCCCGCTGGTTCTTGGGTAGTAGGTTTTCATCGGTATGCAGAACAACCTCATTTGGACAATACTCAATGGCACCAAGAATGTCTTTTTCCACCTCTGTAGCGTCGTGAAGCAGCGCCAGAGCTTGATCGCTATGACATGCAAATATTACTTCGTCAAAAAATTCCTCTTGCCCACTACTGAAAACCAAAACAACCTGCTCTTTTTGACGTTTGACCGTCACAATCTCACTATTTAATTGAATGTTTTGCTTAAACGGCTCTGTCAGCATAGGTATATAAGCATGAGAACCGCCGACTAGCGTATGCCACTGTGGACGGTCGCTAACATTGAGAAGCCCGTGATTATCGAAAAAGCGCAGGAAGAACCCAAGTGGAAAATCTTTCGCATCGGCAAGGCTTGCCGACCAAATAGCTGAAACCATCGGAAGCAGATAGTACTCTGAAACCGGTTCAGGAATATCATGCTCAGCCAGAAACTCTGATAAGGTCACATTATCAAGATCGTTGACGTTGCCTTCCAATGCCTTTTTAGCAGCCTCATTAAACTTAAGAATGCCCTTTAGAAGCCGGTAAAACGACAGGCTGAACAAGTTTTTTCGCTGCGCGAACAAGGTGTTCAGATTATGGCCGTTAAACTCCAACCCCGATTTCGGATCACGCACACTAAAGCTCATTTCAGTATCGCGCCAGACAACTTTCAACTCGCTTAATAAGCGCTTGAACCGTGGGTAGGTTTTGTCATTAAAAACGATAAAGCCGGTATCAACAGCAAACATGTTCCCGTTAATTTTCACATCACGAGTACAGGTGTGTCCGCCAATGTAATCATTTTTTTCATAAACGCTCACCTGATGCTCTTTACTCAAATAATAAGCGCTTGTTAAACCCGCAATACCACTTCCTATAACGGCTATCTTCATTACTGCTGCTTCCTTGCCATTTGTTCTGATAATTTAACTTGAATACTTTCGGGTAAAATTGACATAAGTTTTAAAAGGCTGCTGAAGAGCCACGGGAATGCGATATCCCGCTTGCCCTTTCTAATTCCTTTAATGATTGACTGAGACGCAAATTCAACATCAACGCGCATCGGCATTTCAAAATCGTTAGCGTCTGTCATCGGTGTTTTTACAAAGCCTGGAGACACGGTCTGAACTTTAATACCTTTTGGCTTCAAATCCACTTCCAGACTTCGGGCAATATAATGCATTGCAGCTTTAGAGCCACCATATGCCTGAGCTTTGGTGAAAGGTAAAAGGCGAGCAAGGCTGTCGACAATAACCAGACGTGCTGAATCATTAAACTGGGGTAACAAGGCTTCTACACAGTTCATGGTGCCAAACACATTCACTTTAAATACCCGCTCAAACATGTCTGCATCAAACTCTCCGACATCTAGGTACTCGCAGACACCGGCGCATAATATGGCAACATCAATGTTGTCGACTTCTTTTATCGAAGCCTTCGCGGACTCTTTATCAATAATATCAAAAGCGCTGCATGATATTTGTTCGGGGTGTTGCTTCTGTAGCTCTTTAAGAGCGTCATCATTGCGGCCGCAAACGACCACTTGATTGCCGTCAGCGGCATAATCCAGAGCAAGCTGCCTACCAATACCTGAGGACGCGCCGGTAATTAAGACTTTCATTCGTCGATCAGCCTCTGTTTAATTTTATCAATAACGTAGCCCACCAGAGGCACGTGCTCGTAAAGCATGGCGCCCAAATCATAGTAGTCTCGTTGCTCTCTAATTTTGCCATCTTCAAAAGTTAGGTAGGAAACACCCGGCAGAATAATTTCCATACCGTTAGCCAATTTAGGGTGCGCATAACGCATTTGCCAGGCCAGAAAAGCTTGCCCCTCACCAACACACTCATCATCGAATGCGAAGTGGCAATACTCCACATTCTCCATTGTGTGTTTTAAATATTTGCGAAAATCCTCTATTCCAACCACATGCTGAATCGGATCAGTAAATGAAATTTCCTCATGATAAAAGTCATCTAAATCATCAAGGTTTTCAGTTTTCAGTTCGTCGTAAAAATCTTTTAGCTTTTCAACTAATTCACTGTTATCCATTTTTCACCTGCTTAAACGTTGTTAAGAATCGCTCTCGAGCAAACTTATGCTCAACTACGGGTTCGCAGTAGTTATTACTGCTTTGTTGCTGAAGCCAACTATGAGGCCAGTGAATATGTTTTGCTGGTACTTCCTTAAGCTCGTGTACCCATTTACGAATGTATTCCCCTTCAGGATCAAACTTCTCACTTTGTTTAACAGGGTTAAAAACTCTGAAATATGGCACGGCATCGGTACCGACCGAAGCGCTCCATTGCCAGCCGCCATTATTTGCTGGAAAACTTCCGTCAATTAAATGCTGCATGAAAAACGCTTCGCCTTTTCGCCAGTTCACTAGTAGATCTTTTACCAGAAAATTGGCCGTAATCATCCTTAAGCGATTATGCATCCATCCTGTCGACGTCAGTTGACGCATTCCGGCGTCAACAATTGGGTACCCCGTGCGACCTTCACACCAGCGTTGAAAAGCCTCATCGTCGTCTAACCATCGAATGCTGTCGGTTTCCGTTTGAAAACTTTCACCCTTTGATAAGCGTGGCACAAAATACATAAGATGCTGATAAAATTCGCGCCAGGCTAATTCGGTAAGCCAGGCGTCCGCTCCTGACGGCAGCCCAAAAGGAAACTCCGGGGAAAACTGATGCAGCGCTCGTGTCGCGGTTTGCGGACCTACAACACCCAGTGCTAAATAAGCAGAAAGCTTTGAGGTGCCATTTTGCGCCGGTATGTCTCTGGCACGTTGATAATCTGCAACACTATGACCAACAAACTGCCCCAACTTACCCAACGCTTCTTGCTCTCCTGAGCTCCAGTCAGACGAATCCTTCCGTTTGATAGGAAGCTCTGGAAGCCCTTTAGCTTTTACCCTAGTGTAAGAATTAATTTGTAGCGGTTCACTTTGGGTTAATTCGTTAACAACTTGCCGCCAACGTCGGTTGAAAGGGGTAAACTTTTTATAATAGTCCCCCTGCTGTGTTCTAACCTGTCCTGGAGCAACCAGCAAATTTCCATGGTAAGTCAGCAATTCAATATCATCATTGCTGAGTACCGCTTCTACCGCTGCGTCCCGGCGTTTTTCGTCCAGTGCATACTCTGCGTTAATATGAACTCGGTTAACCCCATGCTCCCGACAAAACTGCCTAAGCTCCCCAGATACCTGACTAAACTTTGGAACCAACCTGACTTCAAGTTCAATTCCATTTTCGGCTAAGTCTTGCTGCAGACTTTCCAGATTATGCCAAAGAAAATCGACTTTTATGGGCGCCCAGTTATGGTTATCCCAAGTCTCATAGCAGGCAAAGAACACAGCAACTGGCGCTTTTTCATTTTTACAGGCATGAAATAACGCTGGGTTATCTAACATTCTCAAGTCACTGCGAAACCAAATTGCTTCACGCATTGTTATAGCCCATAGCGTAATTTTAAATCTTCAGGGTACGGTTTCAGGTACCACTGACCTTCCAGATACTCTTTTGGAAATTCCCGGAGATAATGTCGTATGAGTGTAAGCGGTGACATTAAGGGCAAAATACCGTCATGATACTGAAGAATAATGTCACTCAATTCTTCCCTGCGCTCGTGCTCAAGGTCTGCTTTGAAATAGCCCTGAATATGCTGAAGTACGTTAGTATGATTTTTACGTGACGCGGGTTTCGCTAACGCGTCCATAACATCAATAATGTATTTTTCAGCAAAAGCCTCATCAATAACATCCTGCTCTCCCAGTCGTTTACCCAACTCACGGTAAGCCTGCTGATTGTGAGCCAGCAACAGCAACTTGCAACTTTGGTGAAACTGCAAAAGCCGATGCTTTGAAAGATTATTTCTAACTTCCTTCCACTGATTAAAAACATAGACGCGCATGACAAAATTCTCACGCAAATGCGGGTCATTCAGCCGCCCGTCCTCTTCTAACGGCAGAGCCGGGTTATTTTCCTTAAGCCGGGCGGCAAAAATACCCATTCCTGCTTTTTGCGCATGGCCGGTTTCAGGGTCATACAACTTAACACGCTCCATACCACAACTTGGTGACTTAGCGCATAGGATATAACCGCTTAATTCATCAACTTTAACCTGAACTTTGTCAGCGAAAGTCGCTAATTCTACTGTTACATTTTGTCCCGTTTTAGGCACGACCGCTTGCACAGTATGGTGCTGCTCCAGTCGTATCGTTGGTCGGGGTACCGGCATTCCTATTCCAACTTCCGGACAAAAACGCACAAGTTGAATGTGTCGACTTAACTCATCGACACAGAACGCAGATTTCTTATGCCCCCCGTCAAATCTGACTTCATCACCCATCAAACAGGAACTAATACCGACCTTCAATTTCACAGTGTTATCCTTTTTAAAATTTCCTGATGATAATGTACGGTATATCGTTAAAAATAGTTTGTCATTTACGAGATAAAAAAGATCCAACACGACCCGCACCAACGTAATGCTTGTTAAATGTTCTGAGTCGCTAACCAAATGAGGTTATATGCAGCAGTATCAGCAGTTACCGCTATTCCCGCTCACCGCGCATATAATGCCGGGCGGGCGCATGAAACTAAAAGTATTCGAGCCTCGCTATACTCGGTTAGTTAAAGAGTGTCTGCAGAACGACAGCGAATTTGTTGTCGCTATGTTCAATAACGAACATGCAGCGACATCGGACGACTATTTACTGCCCTATGCAACCACCGTGAAAATTATTGATTTTGAACCAAGAGATGATGGTTTACTGGGTATTACCATTGAAGGAAAAAACCGGGTTCGAATTGATGAGCACTGGTCGGAAAATGATAAGCTAAGGTTCGGTAAAGTTGAGTACCTTGAAAACTGGCCGGAACTTGCGCTTGACGCAACCTCAAATAAACTAAAAACACGGCTTCAGGAAGCATTTGAAACCTACCCTGAACTGTCTGAGTTATTACCTGACTTAGGTTACGAGAAGCTTGACTGGATATGTTCACGCTGGCTTGAAATACTGCCATTAGATGTTTACACCAAGCAAGAGCTTATTCGATGCGAAAATTGTCTTAAAGCTAAGGAATATCTGCTAGACTTAATTCGTTAATTGAATAAATATTCTGCCATCCGGGTGATCTTTTTTTTAAGCACCCCGTATTAATTAGAACTAGTGAACAAAAGTAGCAGGTCTAATTATGCAAATGATGTCAGAAAGAACATCGAAACGGGGGTCTATGACTACCACCCAGACAGACGCTGCAGATAGAGCAGCGGAACTGCTGGCAAAGATCGCAGAAAATAGAAGTCGTGCTGCCTTTAGTGAACTTTTCAGGCAATTTGCACCCAAGCTGCAATCCTACGCTACAAGACAATTCGGTAATGAACAAACTGCTATGGACTTAGTCCAGGAAACCATGACAAACGTCTGGCACAAAGCGCACTTGTTCAAGCCTGACCGTGGTTCACCTTCGACATGGATATTTACCATCGCGCGTAATATTCGTTTTGACTTACTCCGTAAGAATAAAAAGCGAAAAGACGATATCAGCGCCGATGAGTTATGGCCTATTCTCTCAGAACAAAACGACAGCCTCGATGATGGCTACGCGTTAGATCATGACGTTCTGATGCAGGAGATATCGTTTTACTACGCTAAATTACCTGACGCACAGCGTGTGGTCATTGAAAAGATTTATATTGAAGGTAAGTCCCAGCAAGAAGTATCCGACGCATTGGGAGTACCTTTAGGGACAATTAAATCCCGTACTCGTCTAGCATTAAAAAAATTGAAAGAGTTGATAGTCGATGATAATTAAATCACATCCAGGCGAAGGCCTTTTATATCAGTACGCTGCAGGTGACTTAAGTGCGGCGATGACGCTTGTCGTTGGAACACACATCGATATGTGTAAAGCATGTCGTCAAACCGTTTGCGAAATAGAACAAAAGCTGTGTGAAGAAAATCTGGATACTCTTGTCAGTGTTGCCAGCACCACTATGAGCAAGTCTCAGTGTGACCAAATGCTTGACGCTATCTTTGCGTCCTCAGCATGCAATAAGCCAGCTATTCAGCCAAACGAAGTGCTTTCTCTCGAGGGCCGTCGTTTCACCCTGCCCCGCACTCTGGCCCACAATAGTCACCGCATTGGCGAATGGTCGAAGTTGGTTGGTAAACTTTGGAGAGCGCCTTTGACGCTTGATAACGGTAACCAAACTAACCTTATCTATATGGCACCGGGAGCAAAAGTACCGGAGCATACGCACAAAGGTCAGGAAGCGACATTGGTTATTGATGGCGTGTTTAACGATGAGAAAAATGAATACAGAGATGGTGATTTTATTTTGTTGGATCCGAGCAGAACGCATACACCGGAAACACAGAATGAAGACTGCTTAACTCTGGCGACATTAGATGCGCCACTTCATTTTACTTCTGGCATCAGTCGCTTATTAAACCCCTTTAGTCAGTTATTCTTTCGCTAGTTCAAGCAACAAAATTTAACACCTAAATACGAAAGAGCCTGAAGTTAACCTTCAGGCTCTGCGTTTTCTACACGGCTTTTAAATTTCTGGCCGGGCTTAAATGTCACTACCCGGCGTGCCGAAATTGGAATTTCCTCACCGGTTTTAGGATTACGTCCAGGGCGCTGATTTTTGGTTCGCAACTCAAAGTTACCAAACCCTGACAACTTCACCTGCTCCCCTTTTTCCAAAGCAACTCTGATTTCTTCAAAAAAATCTTCAACCAACACTTTGGCATCTTGCTTACTAATACCGTATTTGTCGAACAATACTTCCGCCAGTTCTGCTTTGGTCAGCGCCATAGTTTAATCCCTCAATGTTGCATTAAACTCACTCTTTAATGTCTCAATAAATTTCGTCATAAGCTCAGTAACATCGGCTTCTTCAAGCGTTTTGTCGCTGTCTTGTAATGTGACAGACAATGCCAGACTTTGTTTACCTTCT
This sequence comes from Pseudomonadota bacterium, assembly GCA_051747845.1. Lineage (GTDB taxonomy): Bacteria > Pseudomonadota > Gammaproteobacteria > Enterobacterales > Alteromonadaceae > Idiomarina. Next base: position 2,198 of record JBNJGQ010000032.1, on the reverse strand, counting down.
GGTACACCATCGCCGACATAAACATCAAACAAGTTTAGGTCAACTAACTGTTTTACGCCAACATTTTCCATCGCAGCAATCAGCTCACCCGCCGCAACGTGTTTATCAACAACAACAGCAAGATCCCTACGAATCGATGGATAGCGCGAAACTGGCTTAGCTTGTGGTAATGGCCGTTGAGTCACAGCTGGTAGCGACAACTCAAAAACAAAGGTGCGTTGATTAAGGCCCAAAGCCTTATCAAACTTTGGATGCAAAGCACCAATATCGCCAACTTTTTCAGATCCGCGATAAATAGCAGCCGACTGTCCCGGATGCAAAGCTGGGTTTTGTGACGCAACGAAACGAAACTCAGCAGAATTACCCGTATGAGCTAATAACGCTTCGACATCCCCTTTCACATCGTAAAAATCAACGCCGCGATCACCTTCTGACCAGTGCTCTGAATGGGCCTTTCCGGAACGGATACCACTAATGACCGCTTCCTGACGTACGCCATTTTCTGCTGACTCATCAGGAATAAAACGTAACCCGGTTTCAACAAAGGCCAAAACGGCCTGTTGACGCTTCTGGTTATGAGCAACGGCGCCGACTAAGCCAGGCCATAAGCTCACACGCATGGAAGACATATCCACAGAAATAGGGTGTGGCAAGGTCAGTGCTGCGGTTTCGTCAAACATAAGCGCCTGGTGCTTAGGGTCAACAAAGCTGTAAGTTATCGCTTCCTGATAGCCACGACAGACCATCGCATCAATCAGTTTGTGAGTACTAAGCTGGCTTTCTTTACGCTCTGTCATGCGAAGTTGAGCTGCCGGGGGCGCTGCCTGAATTGAGTTGTAACCGTAAATACGGGCAACCTCTTCAATTAAATCTTCTTCAATACTCAAGTCAAAACGGTATGAAGGAATACCGACTTTCCACTGCTGACCGTCAAATGAAACGTCAAAGCCTAAGCGCTCCAAAATTTCAGTAACGCTATCATCAGCAATGCTAACACCTAATACTTTTGCTAAGCGGCTAATTCTTAGTGTGACATCCGAGCGTTGTGGTAAAAACTCTTCAGCCACCGCTTCAGTAATCGGTCCCGCTTCACCACCGCAAATTGCCAACAATAATTCTGTTGCTCTTTCCATCGCAGCGCGCTGCAATTGAGGGTCTACGCCTCGCTCGTAACGATGCGAAGCGTCGGTATGCAAACCATAACGCCGAGCTTTTCCTAAAATAGCATCTGGTGCGAAAAACGCACTTTCCAGAAAGATGTTCTGGCTGTTTTCAGTTACACCGCTGTTCTTACCACCGTAAACACCAGCCATTGCTAATGCTTTTTTATCATCGGCAATAACCAGAGTATCCTCATCCAGCTCAACTTCTTGATCGTCAAGCAAAATAAGTTGTTCTTTAGGCTTGGCTAAACGAACCGTTATGTCACCCTCTAACGCATCTAAGTCGAACGCATGCATTGGATGGCCCAGCTCCAGCAACACGTAGTTGGTTACATCAACTACCGGGTCAATGCTACGAATACCACTACGTCTTAATTTCTCTGTCATCCATACCGGCGTTGGGCGAGTTAAATCCACGCCTTTAACAACCCGGCCTAAATAACGCGGACATTGTTCAGCTGCTGACAACGTAATATTTAATGCATCGTTAATCGCAGCTTTCACTTCACTGCTTTGTGGTGCAGTAACATCCAAGCGGTTCAACACACCCACTTCACGGGCTATGCCTCTAATGCTCAGGCAGTCGCCACGGTTAGGTGTTAAATCAATATCGATGCTGTTGTCATCAAGCTGCAGGTACTTACGATAATCTTCGCCTACAGGAGCATCCGTTGGTAGCTCAATTATGCCCTCGTGCTCATCGATAAGACCCAGCTCTTTAAACGAGCACAGCATTCCGTTTGACGGCTGACCACGCAGTTTTGCCTTTTTGATTTTGAAGTCGCCGGGTAAAACTGCACCGACTTTAGCGACAGCAACTTTAATGCCCTGGCGGCAGTTCGGCGCGCCACAAACAATATCAACAGGCTCGCCGTCGCCAACGTTAACTTTGGTCACTTGCAGTTTATCTGCGTCTGGGTGAGGACCACACTCAACCACTTCCCCAACGACCACAGTATGGAATTCATCGGCAACCGGCTCAACAGCATCTACTTCAAGACCCGCCATACTGAGCTGTTCACTCAATTCATGACT
>JBNJGQ010000031.1:0-19998 GCA_051747845.1 Pseudomonadota bacterium | reverse complement strand
ACATCTTTGTTTAATTCTTCACTCATAGCTATTCCTTACCTTTTTATCAATTCAGGAACGTCGTAGCGAACGTTGAATGCGTGACTGTTCTTTGCCTAAGTCTAACAATGTTTGTTCAATATAGGCCAAATGTTGGTGACACGCATCCCGCGCTTGCTCCGGTTTACCGGCAACAATGGCACTAACCAGCTGCTGACGGTGTTGATTCAGTTTTCCCAGCAAGTCGTCACGACCCGCCAGTATTTCCAGGTTCTGCCTAATATTTTCGGCCAGTAATTCCTGCATGCCATGGATGACATGCAACAAAATAACGTTGTGCGAGGCCTCAGCAATACGGTGGTAAAATTCCACTATTGCATTGACCTGATCGTCGATGCTGTTAGCCCGGCTATTCTCTAAGTCTTTTATACTCTCGGAAATCCGATCCAGATCGGCCTCAGTGCCTCGTAATGCCGCATAAAAAGATGAGATGCCTTCCAGTGCATGACGGAACTCGAGCAAATCAAATTGCGACTCTGGGTGTTTGGCCAGTAATTCAAATAAAGGTTCGGTCAGTTGCTCATTCATGCTGTTAATAACATAAGTGCCACCGCCCTGCCGACGCTCTAAAACACCTTTTGCTTCCAATTTTTGAATGGCCTCACGCAACGACGGGCGTGACACATTGAACTGCTGAGCCAACTGTCGTTCTGACGGAAGTTTTTGCCCGGCACCAAGCCGCCCGTCCACTATCATCTGCTCAAGATGAGCGACGATAGTGTCAGATAACTTCGTTTGTTTTATGGGTAAATCCGGCATAACGGTAAATTGGTCAGACCAAATGATGCAGTTATTCTAAATCATTTACCCGCTGAGCCCAAATTTTTCTCAGCTGGTACAACCTCTAGTTCACCCAACCCGTTAAGGTTAAGGCGGCAATAACACACACCCAGAAAATCTGCTGGCGACGCATTAAACGCAACTGACAAGCAATGTGCTCAGTCCTGTCGTCGGGGTGCTGAGGGCTGTCCTCTGCTTTGCTGGCAACATTAAACAGAAGTGTATCCGGATCTGCCTGCGGATTCAGACTTTGTTGCAACCACTCAGGAAGCGCCCGTGAGAAATGACCAACAATCAATAAACCAAAAGCTGCCAGCCTCACCGGAACCCAGTCGGCAAACCACAACAGTTGCTGCCAGGGGCTAACGGATTCTTCCTGTCGCTGCTGCGTTTCAGCGTAGCGAAGTGTCGCGTAAACTAAGGCCCCAAAGCTGCCAAACAACACAAAGTAAAACATCACCGCAATATATTGTCGGTAATTGATCCAGATTAAAGAGTCGCTAATTTGTTGGGGCTGGTGGCGCCCGGCAAATTCGGTCAGAGCCTGCTGATGTTCAATAACACTGGCCTCGTCTCCTCGGTTAGCTGCTTTTAAATATTCCTTGTAGTTTTTCCGGGCAGGTTCGCAGTTAAAAGCCAACAGCAGCGCAAGAATACTGACAATAAAAGTCACCATCAGGTTATCGAGTAACACCACCAACAGACCAACACCCAATGCTGGTATCAACAAACGCACAAGCTGTACCGGTTCGCTTTCCCACTTTTCATCCTGCAGACGGGCTGAGCTCCAACGCTGCCAGCGCTCCATATAGAAAGCCCAATGCAAAAATGCAGGGCTGTGGTACAAACGCTCAACGCTTAGTGCTATCAGCAACGCAATGAGGACCATTCATGACTCCTTATAAGGCATTTAAATAGGTTTGCCAGTCAAATTCACTGCCCGGGTCGGTTTTACGACCCGGAGCGATATCCTGATGGCCGACAATACGTCGACGGTTTAATTTGGGATACGTGGCAATAAGTGCCTCGGTTACCTGAATTAATTGTTGATACTGTTGTTCAGTATAGGCTGTGTGATCGGTTCCTTCGAGTTCAATACCAATGCTGAAATCATTGCACCGCCGGCGCCCACAATACCGGGACTGACCAGCATGCCAGGCTCGCTTATCAAAAGGAACGTATTGTTCCAGAGTGCCGTCGCGGCGGATAACGCAGTGCGCGGAGACCCTCAACCCCTGGAGTATCGAAAAATCCGGGTGCGCGTCAGTTTCCAGCTCGCCCATAAACAATTGACGCACGTATGGCGTACCGTATCCTCCCTCGGGCAGACTAATGCAATGAATAACCAACAGACTGATCTCGTCGGTCTGTGGACGCGCATCGTAGTGCGGCGACGGGTATTGAACTGCCGTTGTTATTTTATGATTTTTTATCGGGTCGCTTTTCACAGGCTCAACAAAACGGTAAAGTTTGCCCCCTAGTATCCGTATTGTCTGCTAAAAGGTAAAGCCATCTATGAGTCAGCCCGAGCTGCAACTTGCCATTCAAGACGGCGTAAGCGCCGCACTGAAGGAAGATTTATCCGGCGAAGACGCCAGCCATGATATTACGGCGCAATTGATTCTGGAACAGAGTCAGTCGCACGCCACCATTATTACCCGGGAAGAAGCGGTGATTTGTGGCTGTGGCTGGGTCGATCAAGTATTCCGCCAGCTTGGACAGCAAGTGGAGATTGAATGGCTGGTGAAAGACGGCGATAAGGTAAAAGCCAACACGGAGCTGTGTCGCCTGAAAGGACCGAGCCGCATTCTATTAACCGGCGAACGTACTGCGCTTAACTTTTTGCAAACCTTGTCCGCAACAGCTACCACAACTTACCAGTACAGCAAATTACTGGATGGCTATAACACCCAGCTGCTGGATACACGTAAGACCTTACCGGGTATGCGGTTAGCACAGAAATACGCGGTACGTTGCGGTGGCGGTGTGAACCATCGCATAGGCTTATTTGACGCCTACCTGATTAAAGAAAATCATATTTTTGCCTGCGGCGGCATCGCTCAGGCCGTTAAAGCAGCAAAACAACTGAACCCGGGTAAAACGGTGGAAGTTGAAGTTGAAAACCTGGATGAATTCTCACAGGCTTTAGCTGCAGAAGCTGACATCATTATGCTGGATAACTTCAGTATCGCTGATATTGAGCAAGCCGTTCAGCAGAACCATAATAATTCGCCACACCAGGCTAAACTGGAAGTTTCAGGGAATATTACCGATGAGCGTCTGCAAGAATTAGCAGCGACCGGGGTAGATTTTATTTCTTCCGGCGCTCTGACCAAAAATATTCAAGCTATTGATTTATCGATGAGAATTTCAGAGCATAACGAATAGATAGTGAATAGCTTACAGAAAAATAGAATTTACTAATTGCCCGGGGTAAGCCACAGTTTCGCTGTTTTTTAACAGGGAGCTGTCTCATGCAGGATGCACATTCTTACCGTTTACCCGAAACCGGTTTTAGCTTAATTGAAATGATGGTCGTAGTGGCCATCATTGCCATTCTCTCCGCTATTGCGGTTCCGTCTTATACTTACTATACGCAGCAGGCTAAAGTCAGTAAGGCATTAGCTCATGCTCAACCATTACAGTTGGGTGTTGCCCTATGCTGGCAAATTGAGGGACAGTTAAATCAATGCAACCAGGCCGGAAGCCAGGGCATTCCTGCTGTTCCATCGCCATTGCCTGATGAGCTCAGTGATTTGAGCCTGACACAAGCGGCTGCGGTTCGACTGACCCTGAACTCTGTCAGTATTAAAAACCAGCCTTTGCAAATTGAGTTGACACCCAATGCGGCTAATACGCACTTAGACTGGAATATCGGCTGCTCAGACTATGGTGAGTCTCGCAGTGTCGTACAAAACTGTGAACGTCAGGTAAGCTACTAATGTCGTTTATAGGGCACTGCTCACTGGCTCACCTGAAGCCGATATCAGGTAACACAGACGATCCGTTTCTTAAGCAACACGGTTTGCTGCCTTTCACCAGTACTCAACACTGGGAGCTATTGATACAACAACCCGGCTTTCCACCGGTAGATGCCGTACTTTTGAGCTTTTACAGCGATAAGAAAGTGATGGTGCTTCGCGGGGAAGACAGACTTCCGGGCGTTCAACTGGTCCATGACTCAGCCGTTCATTACGTTGAACAACTCTTATTGTATTGCGCTACCGAAGGCCTGTCAGATCTTCATATGCAACCTCAGGAGAATGGCATTGCTGTGCGAGGACGTTTAGCCGGTGAACTCTCCTGCTTAGATTTGCTGGCCCCGGACTTTGGGCAGCAGGTTTACTCCCGAATTAAGGTACTGGCTAATCTCGACCTGACTGAACTGCGTCAGCCACAAGACGGTCGTTTGTCGGTACGTGCTGAAAATAAGCGCCAACATGAGTTTCGCTTAAGCTGTTGCCCCGTCATTGGTGGTGAAAAACTGGTACTAAGATGCCTGCTGCCAACGCAGAGTGTTACGCCACTGCAGCAAACTGGGTTACTGGAGTCGCAATACCGATGGTTTGCCCGTTGCCTGAGTCAGTCGCAAGGGTTAATTTTGGTTACCGGCCCAACCGGTAGCGGCAAAACCTCTACCTTATACAGTGCTATAAGCCAGCTAGACACAGAGCGGTGTAATATCTGCAGCGTCGAGGACCCAGTTGAAGTTCCCCTGCCAGGTTGCAGCCAGGTGATGGTGAATCATAGACAAGGGCTCACCTTTGCCACTGTTCTCCGGGCTCTGTTACGGCAAGATCCAGACGTGATATTGATAGGAGAGATTCGGGATTCTGAAACAGCAAAAATTGCCGTGCAGGCAGCGCAGACTGGGCATCTGGTTCTGACTTCAATGCATACGAACAGCTGCCTTGATAGCATAAAGCGCTTACAGTCTCTTGGTATTAACCCACTGGACATTCGCAGTTCACTCAAGCTTATTGTCAGTCAACGGTTATTTCCGCTGCCTGCAACCGGAGAAAATAGACGTCAAGCGGTGTTTGAGATCGTCCCTTGGCTGGAGCAGGCAGAGAAATTCATCAACCTACAGGCGAATACAGCGGATCTGCGTCGTTACCTCGAGTCATTGCAGCTTCCTGATTTCTCTCAAGCTTTACAGCATTACATTGACGCTGGCCATATCAACCGCAGTGAAAAGGAGCGGTTTGCCTATGACGCTGGTTAATCATTGCTGGTACTGGCAAGCGGGTAAACAGTGCGGGTTTGTTCATGCCGACTCGGCACTCCAGGCAAAGCAGTTGTTAGCCCAGCACCAAATAAGCGTTGGAAAAATTAAACGCGTGACCGCCCACAAATTCAAAAGCTATAAACCCCGGCTATTACTCTGGTATGAATTGCTGCAACAAGTATCTGAACTGCTCAACAGCGGCTTACCACTTTCTGAAGCATTACGACACAGTGTCTGTGAGAGCCCATCCAGAGGGTTACGCTGGATGGTTGAAGATTGCATCCGCTGTATTGAGCGCGGTCTTGCTTTTAGTCGGGCATTACAGCTTTATAGAAGCTGGCTGCCGGAAGAAGACATCACTGCCATAGCCTGGGCGGAGCAAACTGGGCAACTTGCCCACACCCTGCACCAGCTAAACCAGGTTGCAAAACGCCAACGGCAGCTCAAAAAGCAAATGAGCAAGGCGCTTCGCTATCCGGTTATTGTGCTTTTAGTTGCCAGCGCCGTTTGTTTCATGATGATGGGTTGGGTGCTGCCAAGTTTTGCGCCGTTATTTGGTGAAGGGGAGCTGCCAGGCCTAACCAGAGGGTTACTTAAAGCATCGGAATTTCTGCATGAGCAAACTGTGCCGCTTCTTAGCCTGGTGCTGAGTTTTTCAGTCTTGTTGTACATTGTCCGGAAAAGGTCCCCTTTATTCTGGCAACGCACCCTGTCGCAATTACCTATTGTCGGACAGTTGCTGGAGGACATTAAACTGCAACAGCTCTTTCACCGTCTGGCTGTTGCCCTGAAGGCTGGCATTGAAACGCGTCAGGCTCTTAACAGCACCGCGCATTCTTTGACCTGGCTACCTCATCGCCATGCGTTACGTTCTGTCCAGCAAAGCGTAGAGCAGGGAAACGGCTGGGTAGACAGTTTCAGGTCAAGTCCTTTAAGTGAGCCTCGCACACTAAGCTTTCTTAAAGTTGCCGAACAAAACGGCAACGTCGAGCAGGCCTTTGCCACGCTTGCCGATATTCGCCAGCAACGCTTTGAACAAAGCTGTGAGCGCTTGATTGGTATGGCAGAGCCCTTGCTGATGGTGGTTTTAGGCGGCATTATAGGCACTCTGCTGGTCGCAATGTATTTACCGCTGTTTTCTATGGGGCAGCAATTTTAACCACGAAGGAACACAAGTATGGAACACTTGCTCACTGCTGAGTCGATACCAACTCTGGTGTTGGCGCTGATATTGGGCGCTGTTATTGGTAGCTTTTTGAATGTTGTTATTAGCCGGTTGCCTATTCAGTTACAGCGTCAATGGCAGCGTGAATGTGCGGAGATGAACGGCACTCCATTAAAAGAGCTGGACCGCTTTTCTATCGCAGTTCCCGGCTCACACTGCCCTGAATGTAAAGCTTCCATAGCCTGGTACGACAATATACCACTGCTGAGCTATTTGGCTTTACGTGCCCGTTGTCGCCACTGCCAGACCCATATTCCGCTAACCTACTGGCTGGTTGAGCTTATCAGCTGTCTGGCCTTTGGACTGGTCGCCTGGCACTTTGGTTTTAGTCTTCCGGCCCTGGTTTATGTGACCGTATTTTCTCTGCTCATCTGCCTATTTGTTATTGACTGGAACCATCAATTATTGCCCGATCAGTTAACTTATCCGCTGCTTTGGATTGCTTTGCTCTGGTCATTGTCACCTGCCAGTGAACTCTCACCTGACTCCGCCATTATAGGCGCCGTAGCAGGATACCTGAGTCTATGGAGCATTTACTGGGCGTTTAAGCTTATTACCGGGAAGGAAGGAATGGGTTATGGCGATTTTAAACTGCTGGCCGGCATTACCGCTTTTACCGGTGCGACTTTGTTGCCGGTTACCATTCTTGCCAGTTCAGTTTGCGGCGCCATCGTGGGTTTAATCATGATACGCGGCAAAGGTCGGTCACAGCCAATACCTTTTGGCCCGTTTTTAATTGGCGGCGGCATACTCAGCTACTTCTTTGGAACGGAGTTACTCTTTAGTTACTGGCACTGGTTAGGGGGCGTTTAAAATGACCTATGTTGTCGGTGTAACCGGAGGTATTGGTAGCGGCAAATCTGCGGCTACGGCTGAATTTGAAAAACTGGGTATTACCATTGTCGATGCAGATGTTGTGGCACGCCAGGTTGTTATGCCGGGAACTCCATGCCTGCAGGCAATTGCAGAGCATTTTGGTGACGCAGTATTGACTGCGGACCATGAGCTTAACCGCAAGGCGTTACGCCAAAGAGTGTTCTCTAACCCTCAGGAAAAGGAATGGCTGAACAAATTACTCCACCCCGCGATAAGACAGGAAATCATCAGTCAGCTTGAACAAGCCGACTCTCCCTACGTGATATTGTCAGCTCCCTTGTTGTTGGAAAACGGCCTGGAGAAATACTGCCAGCGAGTGCTGGTGATTGATGTTCCTGAATCTTTGCAACTAGCACGAACTATTCAGCGTGATGATAGTCCTAAAAAGGAAGTGGAAGCTATTATGAAGGCACAGCTAAGCCGTGACGAGCGACTTAAAAAAGCAAACGATGTGCTAAACAATGATGGCAGCCTCGAACAGCTGAAACAGCAAGTACTTCAGTTACATCAGCGCTACCTGGCGGCAACCGTTGCACAGGAAAAGTAATACGCTATTATAGGAACAGAGTTCACTAATCGGCAATCGCATGGCATCGACTGATAACGACAACATTCTCTATGAATACCCTCTTCAGGAGCGCATGCGAACCTATTTGCGATTAGAGCACGGCTTTGAACAGCTACAAGCCAGTCAATTGTGTTTTGAAGAACAGGCTGAACCCTTCTTTAACGCGCTATTCGCTGTTACCGAACTGCTGGAACGCTTTGATATTCGAACAGAGCTCAGTAAAGATTTGGACCTCGATAAACAACGCTTACAAAAGTGGGAAGCGCACCCTGACGTTGACCGCGAGGCATTGCGAAATACCATTCAGGAAATTGAGCATTGCCTTAACCAATTACAGGATATTCCAAAGTACCTGCGACAACTTAAAGACGATGCCCTGCTAGCCAGTATCAGACAACGTTTTAGCCAACCCGGCATGAGCGGTTTATTTGAATTACCACAGCTACAGCTTTGGTTAAGCCAGTCCGCTGAAAACAAAGCCAAACAATGCGAAGAATGGCGCAAGACGTTAGCTGTTGTAGAGTTAGCTATCACACTGAAGCTAACGCTGTTACGAGAGCAATCTGTTTTTGTTCCCATGCAGCTACAAAATGGTTTCTTACAGGAAAGTTCCGATCAGCTACTGGCAATGTTGCGCATTAAAGTTCCCCGCACGGCAAATATTTACCCCGTGATTAGTGGGCACAGACAGCGTTTTACGGTACGATTCATGCCCTTACCGGGGGAGAGTAATGAAACGTCCCTGCAAGACATTGAATTCGAAATCGCAAGGTGTAGTCCATGAGTGTTAGTGTTAAATGCCCAACTTGCCAAAAACAAGTTGAATGGTCAGAAAAGTCACCCGCCCGCCCCTTTTGCAGTGAGCGTTGCAAACTGATTGATCTAGGTGAATGGGCTAACGAAGAGAAAAGTATTCCTGGTGAGCCTGTTGTCATTGCTAATGATGATTACAACAACGACGAACAGGATTATTAATAGGCGTTTAAAGACTGCATTATGCATTCAACAATGGGCTGGTTAGCTTCAGGAAACTGAAATGCGTCAAGTTGGTTTTTATGAACCCAACACCAGTCCTGACCTTCCAGTTGCCGAGCTTCGCCGTCGTAAGAAAGCACCCACCAGACATCGAGTAAGACCCGTTTATCTTTATACTGATGCTCAATAACCGTTAGTGGTGCCATATCGGTCACATCAATACCGCACTCTTCTTTTAATTCGCGTTGCAGCGCTTGCTGAACATTCTCGTCGGCTTCGACTTTGCCGCCCGGGAACTCCCATTTTCCACCCTGATGTTGTTCAGGACGACGTTGGGCGATAAAAATTTCACCCTGTTCATTCTCAATCACGCCCACTGCAACGTGCACAGCAGGCGGTGTATCGGTTTTCATAGTAACCTACAGTTTACCGTGACAATGTTTGTACTTTTTACCTGAACCACAAGGGCAGGGTTCATTACGACCCACTTTTACGCCTTTACGAACGGGTTGTCCCTGTGCGTCGGCATTGCTTTGCTGCGTTGGTTCTTCTGCCGCAGGTCCGCTTTGCTCATGACGAAACTCACGAGGGGCGCTATCTGCTGCCTTACGTTGTTCATCAACAGCATCGACGTCTTCCGGAGCTCGAACCTTAACCTTACTTAAAATGGTTACAACGTCAAGCTTCAATGCCTCCAGCATATCGGTAAAGAGCGCAAAGGCTTCTTTCTTATATTCTTGCTGAGGGTTTTTCTGTGCATAGCCTCGCAGGTGAATACCCTGACGCAGGTGATCCATTGCCGCCAGATGCTCTTTCCAGTGTTGGTCGAGACTTTGCAGCATAATAGACTTTTCGAAACGGCGTAACACTTCCGGCCCAACCATCTCTTCTTTTTCCTGGTAGGATGCAACCAGTTTTTCCAGAACGCGTTCACGTAAAACTTCTTCGTGGAAATGCTCTTCGTCTTCCAGCCATTTTTGCAATGGCACGTCGAGATGGAAGTCACCGCGCAGGCGCTCTTCCAGACCTTTTAAGTCCCATAGCTCGGCTAAAGACTGAGGCGGAACGTACTCACTGATAACGCTACTGATAACATCTTCGCGAATGGCCACGATGGTTTCTGAAATATCGCCTTCATCCAGCAGTTCATTGCGCTGTTCATAGACCACGCTGCGCTGATCATTGGCAACGTCATCGTATTCCAACAACTGCTTACGCACGTCGAAGTTACGGCCTTCCACTTTACGTTGAGCATTTTCAATGGCACGAGTTACCCAAGGGTGTTCAATTGCTTCGCCTTCTTTCATGCCCAGACGCTTCATCATGGTAGCCATTCGCTCTGAAGCGAAAATGCGCATGAGCGAATCTTCTAATGACAGATAGAAACGCGACGAACCCGGGTCACCCTGACGACCGGCACGACCGCGCAACTGGTTATCGATACGACGTGATTCGTGACGCTCTGTACCGATAATATGTAGACCACCGGCTTCAATAACAGCATCATGCAGTTTTTGCCATTCTTGCTTTATTTTCTCAATTTTCTCGTTGGTAGGCTCTTCCAGCTTCTCAACTTCAGCCATCCAGCTACCACCTAACACGATATCGGTACCACGACCGGCCATGTTGGTTGCGATAGTCACGGTACCCGGACGACCTGCCTGAGCGATGATATCGGCTTCTTTTTCGTGGAACTTAGCGTTCAATACGGCGTGAGGAATTTTCTTCTTCTTCAGCAGGTTCGACAGCAGTTCGGAGTTTTCGATAGATACCGTACCCACCAATACCGGTCGCTTCTGCTTACGGCATTCTTCTATATCTTCTGCTATCGCTTCATATTTCTCTAACGTAGTCAGATAGATAAGATCTGCTCTGTCATCGCGGATCATCGGTTTGTTGGTTGGTAGTACAATAGTTTCCAAACCGTAAATAGACTGGAACTCAAAAGCTTCAGTGTCAGCTGTACCTGTCATACCCGCCAGTTTGTTATACAAACGGAAGTAGTTCTGGAAAGTAATAGAAGCTAAGGTCTGGTTTTCATTCTGAATTGGGACGCCTTCTTTGGCTTCGACCGCCTGATGCAGCCCTTCAGACCAGCGACGGCCTTCCATAGTACGACCTGTATGTTCATCAACAATAACGATTTTGTCGTCTTTAATGATGTAATCAACGTCTTTCTGGAACAGGTGATGTGCACGTAATGCGGCGTTAATGTGATGCAGTAAGCTGATGTTGGCCGCCGAATACAGCGAATCATCCGCTTCCAGCATGCCTTTCTCTTTCAACAGCTCTTCAATATGCTCTTGCCCGTGTTCGGTCAGATGCAGCTGCTTCGCTTTTTCATCGATAGTGAAGTCGCCGTCGCCTTTTTCTTCTTCCGTATCTTCTTTTTCCTGGCGCACTAATTGAGGAACCAGTTCATTCATTTTGCGGTACATTTCCGAGCCGTCTTCAGCAGGTCCGGAAATAATAAGCGGAGTACGGGCTTCATCAATTAAAATTGAGTCAACTTCATCGACCAGAGCATAATTTAGCTCACGCTGAACTCTGTCCTGTGGCGCAAATGCCATGTTGTCACGAAGATAATCGAAGCCAAACTCATTGTTGGTACCGTAGGTGACGTCTGCCTGATAAGCCGCTTTTTTATCTTCCGGTGCCATGCCCGGAATATTAAAGGCAACCGTCAGCCCCAGAAAGTCGAATAATGGCTGGTTAAACTCAGCGTCACGCTTTGCCAGATAGTCGTTCACCGTAATGATATGAACGCCTTTACCGGGCAAAGCATTTAAATAAGCTGGCAGGGTTGCCGTTAAAGTTTTACCTTCACCGGTTTTCATTTCTGCAATGCGGTTGTCGTTCAATACCATGCCGCCAATCAGCTGCACGTCGAAGTGGCGCATACCAAATACACGTTTGCTGGCTTCGCGAACGGTTGCAAAAGCTTCGGGTAAGATTTTTTCAATGCGCTCGCCTTCGTTCAGGCGCTTACGAAACTCCGTGGTCTTCTCTTTCAGCTCGGCATCATTCAATGCTTCAAACTCGGGTTCCAGCGAGTTAATTCGCTCAACGTCTTTCTTCATGGTTTTGAGAATGCGCTCGTTGCGACTACCAAATACTTTTCGAAACAGACTGCCTAGCATGAGATTGATTTATCCTGTGTTACTTTCCTGAACAACAAAAGCGGCACCGAAGTACCGCCTACGTTCTAAATTAATTTACCGAGTTATTTTGAGTCAGCTTTGCGATACACAAATTGGTTCGGGTCAATTTGACGACCATTACGCAAAACTTCGTAATGAACGTGCGGCCCGGTGGAACGACCGCTACTACCCATTTCAGCAATTTGCTGGCCACGGGTGACAACATCCCCTACTGATACCGACAACTTATCATTATGTCCGTAGCGTGTTTTTAAACCACCACCATGGTCAATTTCAACCAGCATCCCATAGCCATAGCGGTCACCTGCCCAGGTTACGACGCCGGCGCCGGTAGCGATAATCTTCACTTCTTCATTATAACTGGCAAAGTCTAACCCCTTGTGCATGGCTGGTGTGCCATTAAAAGGGTCCTTGCGGACACCATACTGCGACGACAACCAGCCATCTGAAATTGGACGTCCCGCAATATAAGCATCATTATTAAGTTGGTGATTCATCATCACAGATTCAAGTAGCGAAAGCTGTTTTTGTTTGTCAGAGATTTGCGACAACATATCTTCAATTTCGCTAATAACGTCAGTACCGGAGCTTTGCGGCAACTCAGCGACTTCAACTTCTGGACCGCCAATGGGCAATTCCTGGTTAAAGTTGAATTCGCCGTTATCTAAATTCGCGACACCAGCTAAACGCTCACCCAGAGCATCCAGCCGACGCATTTGGGCTCTTAACTCGCCCAGGTAGACGGTCATTGCTCCCAAACGTTTTTGGGTATCTTCTTTCAAATCTTTTAAGGCTTGCTCTTGCAACACAAGCTTTTTCTGTTCTTCGGTGATTTTTGTTTGCGCCAGTTTGGGATCAATCCCCTGATACTGCCACGGCTGCCAGCTGGCTAGTCCGATAAAGGCAGCGATGCCAACAAAAGAAAAAAACCGACGTCGACTTAACCGAATACGAAAACGTACTTTGGAGCCTCGATAAAAGACTGATAAACTCATCTGAACTCTCTTATTATTTGCCTACTACGCAATTATGTCACGACACCCGAAAACCCCATCAGAGTGGCTCCGTTCCGGACAACGGACTTTGTCGACAACATTACGACACTATGCACAGTTTGCCGCCCAACTTTCGCATTGGCAACAATTGTTTCAACAATGCGTTGATAAAAACACCAACCAACACTGCCAATTGCTGAATATCCGTGATGGTCAAATGATCATTCAAGTGGATAACGGTAGTTGGGCAACCCGGCTAAAACTTCAGCAAGCGGCCATTATAACGCATTTTCGTGACAATGCGACGGTCCCGGTACACAGCCTTTCTATTAAGGTGTCTCCGTCTATGAACAGTTTTCAGAAAAGTATTAAAAATCAGAAAGGTTCAAGCAGTGCAGAGCGTTTGCTGACAATGGCGGAAGGCTGCGATGAGCCGTTGAAATCGGAGTTAAAAGCGTTGGCGGCCAAGTTTACCGCCAACGATAAAGACTAAGCTGTGGTTGTTGCTGGTGACCAAAAAGCGATAGGCGCTTTTTCCTGCTCACCGTCAAAAGTCACAAATTCCCAGGCAGATTCTTGCGCTAATAAAGCCTGAAGTAACTGGTTGTTCAGTGCATGCCCTGACTTATAAGCACGCAGGTGACCCAGAATACTGTGACCACCCATGTACAAGTCACCAATAGCATCCAACATTTTGTGTTTTACGAATTCGTCGTCGTAACGTAAACCGTCACTGTTCAGAATGCGGAACTCATCCAGCACAACGGCGTTATCAAAACTGCCGCCTAATGCCAGATTGTTTTCCCGTAAAAACTCAATGTCTTTCATGAAGCCAAAGGTACGGGCACGACTAATTTCCTTAATAAAGGCATTAGCGCTAAAGTCGATACTGACTGTTTGCCCTGTGTCTGCAATAGCCGGGTGTTCAAAGTCGATAGCAAAGTCGATACGGAAACCATCGTGGGGTAGCAGTTCCGCCCACTTATCACCGTCTTCGACACGTACCGGCTGTTTGATCCGGATGAACTTTTTCGCTGCTGACTGCTCTTCAATGCCCGCGCTTTGTAGCAGGTAAACAAACGGGTGCGAGCTGCCGTCCATAATTGGAATTTCATGCGAATCGACTTCGATTATCGCGTTATCAATCCCAACGCCGGCCAGCGCAGCGAGCAAATGCTCGACGGTAGAGATACGAACGTTTTCCTCATTGATAAGACAGGTACACAGCTGCGTATCACGCACCCAGTCGGCCCGTGCTGGAATATCCACCACAGGATCAAGGTCCACACGACGGAATATCAAACCGGTATTAGCCGGCGCAGGACGTAAAGTAAGGTTTACTTTATTGCCTTTGTGCAGCCCAACACCCGTGGTTGATATTGCTTGCTGTAATGTACGTTGCTTAATCATGGTACTTGTTCACCTACCTTTTCTATTCGGTTCGCCATGGCTAACGCCAAAGCGGCCGCATATTATACGACATTTGTCATGGTTCGATCAAATTTTATGCATACTTACACAGAGTTACGCCAAATTAATCGACCTGTTTTCGTAAAAATGCCGGAATATCCAGGTAATCGAGTTCTTTATCCTGTTTAGCTTTGGCAGCTGGCTGACGTTTTGGTTCAGCTTTTGCTTCCGTTTGAACCTCTTCCTGCTCTTCGTAACGAGGAGCTGCAGCACCGCGGTCTATGTCGCTACTACGGTATGCTTGCTGAGGTTCGCGCTTAGGCGCAGCCTGGCTGGTATTGTTCACCAACGAGATATCCGGTTTGCGCTCAGCGCCGATGCCTGTAGCAACAACAGTAACGCGTAGCTCGTCGGACATTTCCGTATCGATAACGGTACCCACAATCACTGTGGCGTTATCCGATGCGAAGGCTTTAACCGTATTACCGACGGTGTCTAGCTCTTCAATACTCATGTCCATACCGGCCGTTACGTTAATTAATACGCCACGAGCGCCAGACAAGTCGATGTCTTCCAGTAACGGGCTGTTGATAGCCATTTCTGCAGCTTCCTGCGCACGGTCTTCACCGCTGGCAACACCAGTACCCATCATGGCGGTACCCATTTCCTTCATAACCGCACGAACGTCGGCAAAGTCGACGTTGATAAGACCCGGACGAGTAATCAGCTCGGCAATACCCTGAACCGCGCCCAACAATACATTGTTTGCTGCGCTGAAGGCATCCAGCAAGCTGGTTCCTCGACCCATAACCTTAAGCAACTTCTCGTTTGGAATGGTAATTAACGAATCGACACTCTGCGCCAGTGCGTTAATACCTTCGTCGGCTACGGCCATGCGCTTTTTCCCTTCAAACGGGAAAGGCTTGGTCACAACGGCAACGGTCAAAATGCCCAGTTCTTTGGCAACTTCTGCAACCACAGGTGCTGCACCGGTTCCGGTACCGCCGCCCATGCCAGCTGCAATAAAGACCATGTCGGCACCTTCTAAGTGGACTTTGATGTTCTCGCGGTCCTCTTCTGCCGATTGGCGACCCACTTCCGGGTTGGCGCCAGCGCCAAGACCTTTAGTGATGTCCTGCCCTAATTGAATAGTGACATCCGCCGTATGATTACGCAGAGCCTGCGCATCGGTATTGGCTGCAATAAACTGCACACCTTCAATTGATTCTTTTACCATGTGCTGAACAGCGTTTCCGCCGCCACCACCGACGCCAATCACCTTAATGACGGCTTCGCTTTCATAATTGTCCATCAGTTCGAACATAATAATTCTCCCTACCTGCTTTTAACGTGCTACCCCAAGTTAAAACTCACCTTTGAACCAACTCTGCACTTTTTGCCAGAGTCCGATCACGTCAGTTTTAGAGCTTTCTTTTTGTGACACAGCGGCATCTTCCTGCCCATACCGTAACAGTCCCACCGCTGTGGCATAAACCGGATCTTCGACGTAATCCCGCAGGCCTTTCATGCCCAGAGGAACGCCGATACGAACCGGCATTTGAAAAATTTCTTCAGCAAAATCTACGCAACCTTCCATTTTGGCGCTGCCGCCGGTAATTACGACACCGGCTGCAATTTGCTCATCTAACCCGCTTTGCTGGATTTCGTCCCTGACCAGCTCAAACAATTCCTGGTAACGCGGCTCTACCACTTCCGACAAGGTATGACGTGACATCACCCGTGACGGACGGCCACCCACCGAAGGCACTTCAATGGTGTCTTCCATACTGACCATTTGTCGCAGCGCACAAGCGTGCTTGGTCTTAATTTCTTCTGCGTGGTTGGTCGGTGTACGGAAAATTTTGGCAATGTCACTGGTAACCTGATTACCCGCCGCCGGAATAACTGCGGTATGACGCAATACACCACCCGCGTAAATACATATATCAATGGTGCCGCCGCCTAAATCGACCAGCGCCACGCCTAAATCTTTTTCGTCATCGGTCAGTACCGATATGCTCGATGCCAGCGCTGAGAAAATCAGTTTATCCACCGACAAACCACAGCGCTCAACCGCTTTTATAATGTTCTTAGCCATGTCATTGGCACAGGTAATAATGTGCACTTTGGATTCCATGCGAACACCCGACATGCCAATTGGGCTGCGGATACTTTCCTGGGAGTCAATGACGTACTCCTGTGGGAGCACGTGCAAAATACGACGCTCTTTTGCAATAGGCACTGACTGCGCGGCGTGAATCACGCTGTCGACATCGTCCTGCGTCACTTCGGCTTCGTTAATCGGCACCATGCCACTTTCGTTCTGACAAGAAATGTGACGGCCGGAAATGTTCAGATACACCGATGCCACGCGGCAGTCAGCCATAAGTTCAGCTTCATCAACAGCACGCTGAACCGACTGAACAACCAGGTTAAGGTCGTTAACGCCGCCTTTGTCCATGCCACGTGAGGTCGCTGTACCAACGCCAACAACGCTGATCTCATTATCTGGCAGCAATTCGCCAATAAGCGCCGTGACTTTGCTGGTGCCTATATCCAGACCTACAACCATATTGTGTTCCGATGTTTTCGACATAACCGTCTAACTCTCACTTTTTGCTTCACGCCAGGCCACTGCAGCCCCGGTGTCATATCGTAAATCCACAGTGTCGATTTCATTGTTTTTACTTTTTTCATGTTCAACGATGCTGGGAAACACATCGATAAACCGTTTAATTCTTTCTAACGTTGCTTCGCGTCCCAGTTTTACTTCAATTCCCTGAGCTAAAACTACGCTGACGGCAAATCGCTCGGTTAATCTCAACGCTCTTATTTGAAAGCCATTAACTGCCAACATTTGCTGAACCCGGTTAAACTCTTTCCAGGTTTCCTCTACGGCATTTTCCGGTCCAAACAACTGCGGTAAAGCCGTATCGACTTGTTCTATATTCGCCCGAAAAACCTCGCTTTGCTCATTTATCAGGCGGTCACCATTCCACATAGCTACCGGTTTGTGTTCCGTCACATAAACCGACAATTTGTCGGGCCAGACTTTACGAATCGAGACCTTTTGTACCCAGGGCAACTGCTCCACCCGGCGCCTTAACTCGTTCACATCTGCAGTAAAAAAGCTTCCTAACGGCTCTGCCGTTAACACCCTTCTCACTTCTTCATTGGCGGTGTACTGCAACTCGCCTTGTACATTTAATTCAGCTAACGGCACTTGTTGCTCGTCAGTCAGCACCTGATTTAACTGATAAATACCAATCAGCGCACCCGCTACAGTCAGGCAGAATACCGTCACACCTGACCAAAAATTGACAGAACGCAGGCGCTGTTCAGCTGCCATCATCAGCGCTCCAGTGTTTGCGCTAAAATGCGCTCCACTAAATCGTTAAAACTCAATCCGGCGGCTTTTGCTGCCATAGGTACCAGGCTCTTTTCGGTCATGCCCGGAACGGTATTGGCTTCGAGTAAAAACCAGTCGCCATTGCCGCTACGCATAACATCGATACGCCCCCAGCCACTAGCGCCAATAGCTGAAAATGCCCGCTCAGCCAGTTTCCGAAGATTAGCTTCGTCTTCATCGCTTAACCCGGCAGGACAGTGATACTGCGTGTCATTCGCCTGGTACTTCGCCTCAAAGTCGTAAAACTCATGCGGTGTCTGTAAGCGAATAACAGGTAAAGCAGTTCCGTCTAGCAGGCCTATGGTGTATTCAGGGCCTTCAATCCACTGCTCAACCAGAATGTCATCATCAAACTGCGCCGCGTGCTTTAACGCTGCCGCCAACCGCTGTGCACTGTCGGCGCTGCTCATACCAATGGATGAGCCCTCACGTGCCGGCTTAACAATGACGCGCCCACCAAGCTCTAACAACAGCGCTTCAGCGTTTACTTGTTCTATTTCTTGCTGTGTAATGACTCGCCAGCTCGCTGTCGGTAATCCCAATGCGTGCCAAATTTGTTTGCAACGCACCTTATCCATCCCCAGGGCACAGCCAAGAACATCACTACCGGTATAGGGAATTCCCAACACTTGTAATGCACCCTGCATGGCGCCATCTTCACCGCCACGTCCATGCAGCGCGATAAATACACGGTCGTAGCCATCATCGACAAGTTCTTGCAGGCCATGTGCCGCCGGGTCAAATGCGTGCGCATCAATACCTTTAGCCACTAAACCTTTTAATACAGCCATTCCCGACTTTAACGACACATCGCGCTCGGCCGAGCTACCGCCCAGCATGACAGCGACTCTACCAAAGGTCTCAGCGTTCATTGCTCAGCACCTCCGTCGCTATGTTCTTTGCCATTGCGCCAATGTTTCCGGCTCCCTGAGTTAGCAGCAGGTCACCAGCGGTCAACACCGATTCCAGCACTTCCGGCATGTCATCGACTGTTGCGACATAAATAGGGTCTATTTGCCCGCGTTGTCGTATCGAGCGACATAACGAGCGGCTGTCCGCTCCGCTTACTGGTGTCTCTCCAGCGCTATAAACTTCCAGCATCAGCAGGACATCAACTTGCGACAGCACGTTGACGAAGTCCTCATACAAGTCACGCGTCCGTGAGTAACGATGCGGTTGAAATGCCATTACCAGACGGCGCTCGGGCCAGCCTTCACGGGCAGCCTGTATGGTTGCCGCAACCTCAGACGGGTGATGACCGTAGTCATCCACCAGCATGACGTCACCTTGCTCTTTACCCGGCACAGGGAAGTTCCCGTAATGCTGAAAACGCCGTCCAATACCTTCAAATTTGTTTAACGCCGACTGAATTGCCTGATCATTAATGCCTTCGTCTGTGGCGACTGCTACCGCTGCCAGTGCATTCAGTACATTGTGTTTGCCCGGCAGGTTAAGGCAGACATCTAATGGCTGCAGGCCTTTGCGTAAAATGGTAAAACAACTTTCACTGGCGGTTTGCTTATAGTTAATAGCCCGAATATCTGCAGCTTCGCTAAAGCCATAGGTCATGGTCTGACGACCCAGCCGTGGGATTAAGTCGGCTACCACAGGGTCATCCACACACATAACCGCTAAGCCATAGAATGGCAGGTTATGCAGAAACTCAACGTAGGTGTCCAACAGCTTGTTGAAATCACCTTCGTAGGTGTCCATATGATCGGCTTCAATGTTGGTCACTATGGCGACCATCGGCTGTAAATGCAGGAACGATGCATCGCTCTCGTCCGCTTCAGCAATGAGGTACTTACTGTTACCTAACCGGGCATTAGAACCTGCGCTGTTTAACAGCCCGCCGATGACAAAAGTTGGATCACGATCCGCTTCAGCAAAGATACTGGCAACCAGTGACGTAGTTGTGGTTTTACCGTGTGTTCCTGCTACCGCAATACCGTGACGGAAGCGCATGAGTTCGGCCAGCATCTCTGCACGACGTACTACCGGTACACGTAATTGATGCGCTGCCACAAGCTCCGCATTGTCGGTTTTAATGGCGCTGGACACCACGACCACACTGGCACCTTCAATATTAGTGGCCATATGACCTAACACGACCGTCGCGCCCAGGCTGCGCAGACGCTCGGTATTTGCGTTTTCAGCGATGTCAGAGCCCGAAATCTGGTATCCCTGGTTCAACAGTACTTCCGCAATACCTGCCATACCGGCACCGCCGATACCAACGAAGTGTATTCGTTGTACCCGGCGCATTTCCGGTACGTTCACAATTGTAAATGGCTGTGCGTTGGTTGCGGTCATGCTAGTCATCGCTCTTTTT
>JBNJGQ010000030.1:0-20820 GCA_051747845.1 Pseudomonadota bacterium | reverse complement strand
ATGGGGCCGGATTATATCAGTTCTGATGCGTAGCGTCAGGAGTATCGGACTGACTTTGCGCTGCCTTTACGCGAAAAGCTTCCGGGTATCCTGAAGACCGTATTTGTTCCAGCAAATTGTGGCTGTCATCTTCTGAAACCGGACCCAGCATTAACTTATGTAGACCATGACTTTGTTCAGTAGTTGCAATCTCCTGGAATTTCGGCGGTAAGTCGTGTTTTAACTGCGATAAACGGTCAGGATTTGATGAAGCTGCTAACTGAATATGGTAGTTAGGGCGTTTAGCTGCAGCGGTTTGTTGCTCCGACGGCATTGGTGTATTTAAATTTATGGCTTCAATTCTGACCGGAGCCGTGCCGCTGTCTAGCATGTCCAGTTTATAGGCAGCAGCGAAGGATAAGTCGATAATACGTTCCGAATGAAACGGGCCTCGGTCATTCACTCTGACGACAACGCTACGATCATTCCTCAGGTTAGTGACTTTAACGTAGGTTGGGAGAGGCAGACGCGTATGGGCTGCAGACATGCTGTACATGTCATAGTACTCACCATTGGAAGTCAGGTGTCCATGAAACTTATTGCCGTACCAAGAAGCGTAACCCTCCTCAACATAACCGGCTGCACTTTCCATAACTTTATAGTCATTACCCAGCACCCGGTAGTCACGGTTCCCTTGAGGACTAATGGGTTCGTGAACAGGAACCGCATTACGCAGTTCCGACTCGTTAGGCAGCCGGGTGGGGGCACTGTCTTTGTGCTGACTGTAGCGACCTGTTGGTGAACTTGAGCAACTGCTGAGTAGGAAAATACTCAGCAGTAATGTAAATATGCTATTCCACTTCATTCTTCAGCTGCTCACTAAACTGATAGACGGCCATTGCATATAAAGGGCTGTGGTTATATCGCGTAATAACATAGAAGTTATCGTATCCTAGCCAGTATTCATGGGCTTCTTCGGTTTCAAACTCGAAAACTCGCACTTTAGTTTCGTCACTGACTGCGCTATGGGATGGAAGTTCATAGCCTTTACTTTCTATATCAGAGCGCTTTAGATTTGGCTTCATGCCGTCACTGACCAGGTCTTTCCAGTTTTGCGATTCATCAAGTGGCTGAGCAACAGGCTGCCCTTGTTGCCATTTATGCTTCGCAAAGTAATTCGCGACACTGCCTATGGCATCGACCGGATTGGTTAAAATGTCTCGCTGACCGTCGTCGTCAAAATCAACAGCATAATGTCGATAACTGGACGAAATAAACTGGCCAAAT
Organism: Pseudomonadota bacterium; assembly: GCA_051747845.1. Classification (GTDB taxonomy): domain Bacteria; phylum Pseudomonadota; class Gammaproteobacteria; order Enterobacterales; family Alteromonadaceae; genus Idiomarina. The sequence goes on along the minus strand of JBNJGQ010000030.1, from coordinate 19,554 downwards.
CCCATGGCACCAGCGTACGAACCTTTGGCTTTACTCACGTCCCAGCCTTCTTCCGATGCTAACTGAAAGAATTCACCAAGTTCAGAGCGGAAAAATTTTGACCGGGGAGGGTAGTGAAAACCTAAAGTGTAAAGTGAATCAAGGACAGAGTATTTGCCCATATAACTACCATAAAAGGTTTCAACGCCAATGATAGCAACGATAATTTGTGCCGGAACACCGTATTCTTTTTCAGCTCGTTCAAGTGTTTCTTTGTGTTTTTGCCAAAATTTAATGCCGGCCTCAAGACGCTTTTCGGTGAGGAAAATAGGGTAATATTGATACCAGGGTTTGGCTTCCCAGGGGCGTTGGATTGCTTCAAGCACTTCCTCATTTTTTCTGGCTTTTGAAAGCCATTGGCGAACCTTGTCTTCATCAAGCTGATGTTCTTGAACCTGTTCCTGTATAAACTTTTCAACTTCAGTCGATTGCTGTTGAGCAGTCGCATAAAAACTGGTTGTAGCGGTAAGTAAAGCTAACCCAAATAAAGCGCGCATAGGAATCCCCTGTTTAGCCATTTTTCATTACCAGGCGATGGTGGGTTGCTATAGACATTAAAATGCCAAACCCGGCCATCAGCGTCACCATTGAGGTGCCCCCGTAACTGATTAAAGGTAATGGTACCCCAACCACAGGTAAGAGTCCTGAAACCATACCAATATTTACAAAAACATAAACAAAGAAGGTTAGCGTCAGCGAGCCAGCCAGTAATTTGCTAAAAATATCTTGTGTTTGCAAAGCAATAATTAAGCCTCGCAGAATGATAAAACCGTAGAGGACAAGTAGAAGGATTACGCCGGTAAGTCCAAACTCTTCGCTAAACACCGAAAAAATGAAGTCCGTATGGCGCTCAGGTAAAAATTCCAACTGAGACTGCGTACCTTGTAGCCAGCCTTTACCATCTATCCCACCAGAGCCGATAGCTATTTTCGATTGGATAATGTGGTAACCAGAACCCAGTGGATCGCGCTCAGGGTTTAAGAAAGTTAATACGCGTTGACGCTGATAGTCGTGCATAAGATAAAACCAGAGAACTGGCGTAAAAGCGGCTGCTGTAACTCCAGCTACGGTAACGAGCTTCCAACTGAGTCCGGCAAGGAAAATAACAAAGATGCCGGCGCAGGCAACGAGCAGAGAGGTTCCTAAATCGGGCTGCCGCGCAATGAGTAACGTGGGAATAATAACCAGGACTAAAGCCCCAAATAGCCGATAAATTGAAGGCGGAATAGGGCGCTGATTCATATACCAGGCCAACATTAGAGGCATGGCTAACTTCATAATTTCCGATGGTTGTATGGTTAATGGACCAATATCCAGCCAGCGTTGTGCGCCTTTTCCCATTTCGCCAAAAGCAAGTACGGCGAGTAACAGCAAAACGCCGCCAATAAAGACAGGAACAGCAAAACGTGACAGAGCACGAGGAGGAATTTGTGCAACAATAAAAAGAACGGCAAATGAAAGACCAATACGAACGGATTGTCTTTTGACAACGTCGAAGTCCTGGCCTGCAGCGCTATAGATAACAAATAAGCTAACAATAGACAGAACGATCAAAGGGATAAGAAGTGGTCCATCAATGTGGAGCTTCTTTAGTAATGGATTGCGTTGGCGCTCTTCAGTCGTCAGCATTAGTATCTTCCTGCTGTTTATTGCCGTTATTAAAGCGAGTATGCCAAAGATCCAGCATTTTTCTTGCTACCGGAGCCGCAACACTTCCTCCACCACCCAGTGAGTTTTCGATGGTTACCACAATAATAACTTTGGGATCGTTAGCTGGTGCATAACCGACATACATAGCGTTGTCCCGGTAACGTTCTGCTATATCTTCGGCATTATATTCTTCTTCTTGTCCTAAGCTTCTTACCTGGGCTGTGCCGGTTTTTCCCGCAGATGAATACGGTGCGTCTTTAAAAGCAGCTTGCGCGGTGCCTTTTTGTTCCATGTTAACGTTACGCATTCCCTGGGTAATAACCTCCCAGTTACCACTGTCCTCTAGCGTTAAAGGTTCGCGGTGAGTAATTAATGCTTCCTCAAATTCGCCTTCCTGTATTTTGCCTCTGAGTAAACGAGGAACCAAGTGTTCACCTTTATTTGCAATCATGGCGGTGGCTACAGCCAGTTGCATTGGTGTTGCTGTCCAGTAGCTTTGACCTATACCTACAGACAGTGTTTCGCCAGCGTACCAGGGCTGACCAAAGCGAGCCCGTTTCCAGCCGCGAGATGGCATCAGGGCTGGTACTTCTTCATGAATATCAATACCGGTTTTTTGGCCAAACCCGAATTGCTCCATAAAGCTGGATATTTTATCGACCCCGAGTTTTAGCGCTAAGTCGTAGTAGAATGTATCGCAACTTTCGGTAATTGCTGTTTCTACATCAACCCAACCGTGTCCCCAGGCTAGCCAGTCCCGATAACGTCTGTCGACGCCTTTAATTTCGAACCAGCCGGGGTCCCATATGCGGGTCTTCTCAGTAATAGTTCCGTCTTCTAGTCCAAGCAAACCAATTTGAGGCTTGATAGTCGATGCCGGTGGATAAGCCCCTTGAGTGACCCGGTTAAGCAGAGGACTTTGGGTTGAGTTTAACAAAGACTGATACTGGTTAACGGAAATGCCGTTAACGAACCAGTTAGGGTCATAGCTCGGCGTGCTGGCCATGGAGAGAATTCCGCCAGTTGTCGCATCCATTAAAATAATAGAGCCTCTTTGCTCGCCTAATAACTCTGCTGCCTCGCGTTGCAACTCAAGATCCAGCTCTAAGACGATGTCCTGACCCGGTGTTGGCGCTTCGATACTGAGTGTGCGAACAGCTCTGCCTCGGTTGTTAACTTCGACACTCTGGTAGCCAACTTCACCATGTAGTTCTTTTTCGTAGTATTTTTCAATACCGAGTTTTCCAATGGTTCTACTAGCAGCGTAGTTGGGTAACTCACCGCTTTTACGCAGCTTTTCGACATCGTTACGGTTAATTTTTGCAACGTAACCCACGGCGTGTGTTAACAGCTCTTTGTGAGGGTAGTTACGTATCAGCCGCGCTTCAATACTAACGCCGGGATACTTGTGTTGTTGCGCTGCAAAGACAGCAAGTTGCTGCTCATTTAGGTTGTCCAGTAAGGGAACATTATTAAAACGCCGCTGGTTTTTCAGGTTTCGGTAAAAACGGTCGATGGTAGCATCAGGAAAGTTTAGCAGTTTTTGAAGTTGGCTCAGGGTACTGTCTAGATCATCGATTTCTTCAGGAGTGACATCTAAACTATAAATAGGGGTGTTTTCAGCGAGTAAAATACCGTTGCGGTCGTAGATTAAGCCTCTGTTAGGTGCCAGCGGCAGCAGCTTTATCCGGTTATCGTTGGATCGGGTCTGAAGTTCATTATGCTCACTAACCTGCAAGTGATACATGTTAGACGCTAAAGCAACAAAAGCGGCCACAACAATTACCATCGCGACTAAAACGCGACGGCCAAAAACGGCTGCTTCGGTATCATGATCACGTATGTGGGTGCGCTGACGCATTGTTATTATTATTCTCTATGATACGGATGATTGTTATTTAGGCTCCACGCCCTATATAAACCCTCTGCGACAATTAACCTTACCACTGGATGGGGCAGAGTCAGTTTAGACAATGACCAGCGTTGTTCAGCTGCAGCCAGGCATTCATCAGAGAGGCCTTCGGGTCCGCCTATCAACAGAGTGACATCTCTGCCATCCATTTGCCACTTTTCTAACTGTTGAGCAAGTTTAGGTGTATCCCAAGCCTGACCTGTGACCTCTAAAGTGACAATTCGGTTCCCTTTGGGTATTGCTTGCAGAAGTAATTTACCTTCTTGCTGCATAACACGATTTAAATCTGCTTTGCGAGTGCGCTTTTGAGCAGCTATTTCATGTAAAACCAGTTTGCAATCTGCCGGGAACCGCTTTTTGTATTCATTAAAGCCTTCAGTAACCCACGTGGGCATTTTGGTGCCAACGGCGAGTAATTGAATTTGCACTTACTGGCCCCAGAGTTTTTCTAATTGATAGAAGTCGCGAATACTGTCCTGCATTACGTGCACAACGACATCACCAAGGTCAACTAAAACCCACTCAGATTGTTCACCACCTTCAACGCCAATTGGAGGAGTACCAGCATGTTTCGCCTCTGTAGCGACGTGTTCAGCAATACTTCTTACATGCGTTTTCGAGCTGCCAGAGCAGATGATCATGTAGTCAACAACGTCGGTTTTATCATGAACATCTAAAATTTGAACGTCACGACCTTTAAGATCATCGATTTTATCAATGACAAATTCACGCAATTCTTCTGCCTGCAAAAGATTTTCTCCGATTTGAGGATTAAAACCCGAAGTTTAACAGAAATTAAGAAAAGTGTTCAGTCACAAATACAGCTGATGTTGCCTAATGTAGTCATAAACATTCGACGGTAGAGGAAGGTCACGTTTGCGGTGCCGTAATTGCTCTCGCAGTTCTGTCGCAGAAACATCAATCATAGGGGTTTGTGCAATATAAACATAACCCGAGGACTGCTTTGTTAAATCCCTTTTATTCTTCGTGAGATGCTTTGAAATAAAGGACTTTAGTTCATCATCCTGAGGGTTAAAGTCTACACCGGCTCGTGGCATAACAATGAGATGTGCATTATCGGTAAGCTGTGTCCACTTATGCCATTTATGGAGACTCATTAAGGAGTCCATACCCATAACAAAGAGCAGAATGTCATTAGGAAAACGCTCTTTAAACTCGCTTAATGTATGAGCAGTAAAGGAAAGTCGGTCTTGTTTCAATTCCCACTCTTCAGCCTTAAAAGCAGGGTAATGCTGACAGGCAAGCTTCACCATTTCCAGTCTTTGCCGGGCACTGGCACAGGGTTGAGGCCGATGGGGCGGAACGGCGCTTGGCATGAGTGACAAAGTAGAAATGTCTAGCTCATCTACCAGAGCTGATGCTGTTTCTATATGCCCGTTGTGAATGGGATCGAAAGTTCCACCAAAGAACGCTCGTATCATAAATGGATAAACTGTTCATTGGGCTCGATGCCGTGGCTAAATGCAGAAAGAGCCTGGTTAATGGCATCAGCATTGTTACAGCACAGCAAACTGAGCAGGTGCGTCGTTAATGTCAGAGGCGACTCACCGCTGTCGAGTTTCAATGCGGCTTCTATTCTTTCAATGAGTCGTTGTGCGCCAAGCAGTGTGTTTTGGTTCAGCTGAGCGGCTCGTTTATGGTAGCCGGGCTGCTGGTTCGGCCAAATCATAAACTGCCGGAACAGGGCGTTAGTATCAGCCTGTGTCTGCTGTGCTTTTTGCAGAGCCGATAACAGCTGTACCTCGCGTTGGAGGATCCAGATGAGCCGATGGAAATCGTTTTCTTCGTTTAGCAAGCGATTCAGCCGGTGCAGAGCGCCTTCGTAATCCTGTTGCTGGATGCTTTCCTGAAGAGCAAATACACTGAAGCGACTGACGTCGTCAATGGATGTTTGCAGAAATTCTTCGGTAATGATTCCGTCATTGCTCAGAAGCTGCCACTTACTGAGTTCCTGGTCCAGAGCTAATAAGTTGCCCTCAAACCAGTCTGACAGCTTTTCAGGAACGCCGGTAGCTAAGGTTAATTGATAACGTTGAGCCCGTTGATGGATAAATGCCGGTAATTGGGATTTATCCGGGCTTTGTGTCCGGACTAAGGGACCGCGCTCGGCCAGTGCTTTGAACCAGCGGCTGTTTTGAGTTTCTTTTTTAAGGCGGTCACCAATCACAACGAATATGTCGTTTTCAGACTGGTTTTGGGCGTATTCTGTTAAAGCAGCAGAGCCGTCACGACCAGGCTTATTATCGGGAAGCTCAAGTTCCAGCAACCGTTTATTCCCGAACAGGCTCATTGACTGTTCACCGGAAGAAAGCTGCTGCCAGTCAAAGTCCTTACTTTGCAGCCAGTGTATGCGCTCGAGATCATCAGAGGATAAGTGCTTACGAATGCTATTAAGCGCATCATTCCTGAGTAAGAGGTCATCACCAAATACCAACAAAATGGATGGGACGCCATTTTGTTGTAAGTAGTGTTCAAGCTTTTCAGGATAAATGGTTTGCATTGCTTTAAGGTTTTACTCCGACATTTCGGAAATAATTTGCTGCAAAATAAGACGAGAAGCTTCCGCCCTCATTTCATCGACCAGCATTTCGCGTTCACGGGTTTTTGCCAGAACAAAGTTTGGGTCGTCCTGGTAATCCCGGGCAACTTCGACCGTGCGTTCAAGTAACAACCGCTGGTTTTGTATTAATTGATAGTTAACCTGGTACAGCAATTCATATTCGGCAACCTGGCCACTTTCGAACAAAGACAATGTTCTTCGCTCTAATTTGTCGGAAGTCAGGTGAACCGTTATTGACTGTGCTTCATCTGAAAGTTTTATACCAGAATGTGCAAAGCGTTGTTGCATATGCTCATTAAGCTCTTTTGACACCTGACTTTTCAGAGAAACTGATTGCAGCGTTTCTGGCAATTGATAGTTCCCGCGCAGCTGAAAGCCACACCCGGTTAGGGTGGCTATCAGCACTAGGATGAGAACAAGGTTTAACGTTGCGCGCATAGTCTATCCAACAACAATATTGAGGATTTTTCCGGGAACATAGATCTTCTTACGAATCTCTTTTCCTTCGGTGTGCTTCTGTACAGAATCTTCCTCAAATGCAATTTGCTCAACTTGCTCTGCGGAAGCATCAGCCGGTACGGTCAGTTTAGCCCGAACCTTGCCATTAATTTGCACGACAATCAGCTTTTCATCTTCAACCAACGCACTTTCATCGACGCTTGGCCATTGAGCGAACGCTAGAGGTTCGTCATGTCCAAGTTCTTGCCACAACTGTTCGCATATGTGCGGTGTAATAGGAGCAAGCATGCGCACCATGGCGTCTATCGATTCCGCCAGTATTTGTCTGTCGGCCTCGGTTTTCAGTGGTGCTTTGTGTAAGTGGTTTAACAGCTCCATAATTGCTGCTATAGCGGTGTTAAAGTGCTGGCGACGACCCATGTCGTCACTGACTTTAGCGATGGTTTTATGCAGCTCGCGGCGCAGTTGCTTTTGATCTGCGTTTAAACTGTGACCTGTGCATGCGCCCCCAGCATTAACTAAGTCGTAAGTCAGCTTCCACAAACGGCGTAAAAAGCGTTGTGCTCCTTCAACACCAGAGTCTGACCATTCCAGGGTCATTTCAGGTGGAGCAGCAAACATCATAAATAAGCGGACGGTGTCGGCACCGTAGCGCTCAACCATGGTTTGCGGATCAATACCGTTATTCTTCGATTTTGACATTTTGCTCATGCCACCGATAGCAACCGGCTGACCGTCTTGCTTATGTTTAGCTCCGGCAATAGCGCCTTTGTCATCACGTTCAATATCAACGTCAAGAGGTGATACCCACTGCTTGCCGCCTTTCTCGTCTTCGCGGTAATAGCTGTCAGCTAAAACCATACCCTGGCACAGCAGACGTTTGAATGGCTCGTCAGAGTCAACCAGACCTGTGTCACGTAGCAGTTTATGGAAGAAACGGGCGTACAATAAATGCAAAATGGCGTGTTCAATACCGCCAATGTACTGATCGACCGGCAACCAGTAATTGGCTTTTTCTGGGTCCAGCATCGCGTCATCGGTTTGCGCGCTGCAATAGCGAGCGTAGTACCAGGATGACTCCATAAAAGTATCGAAGGTATCGGTTTCGTGCTCTGCTGGCTGGCCTTTGTATTCGGTTTTACGCCACTCAGGGTCAGACTTTATCGGCGAGTTTACACCATCCATGACCACATCTTCTGGCAGCTTAACCGGAAGTTGGTCTTCCGGAACCGGCACGGACTCACCATTTTCCAGATTCAACATCGGAATAGGGGTGCCCCAGTAACGCTGACGTGATACACCCCAGTCGCGCAGGCGGTAATTGACTTTACGTTCGCCAATACCTTTTTCTTTTAATTCCGTGGCAATGGCATCAAAGGCTTGTGCTGAACTCATTCCGTCGTAAGGCCCGGAGTTAACCACGGTACCTTTTTCGGTAATAGCTGCTTTTTCAATGTCGCTGTCGCCGCTAATAGGCTCAATAACCGGGCGAATTTCCAGCTTGTATTTAGTCGCAAACTCCCAGTCACGCTGGTCGTGCGCGGGCACTGCCATAACTGCACCAGAGCCATAGTCCATTAAAACAAAGTTAGCGACCCAAATAGGGATCTCTTCACCTGTCATAGGATGAATAGCTTTAATGCCGGTATCCATGCCCAGCTTTTCCATTGTTGCAATGTCGGCTTCTGCGACTTTGCTGTTCTTACAATCTTCAATGAAGCTAGCCAGTTCAGGGTTGGTTTTTGCGGCTTCAATAGCTAACGGATGCTGTGCGGCAACACCCATATAGGTAACACCGTATAAAGTATCAGGACGCGTGGTATAAACCCGTAAGCTCTCACCCGTGGCTGCAACTTTAAAGTCAATTTCGACACCTTCAGAACGGCCAATCCAGTTACGCTGCATGGCCTTAACTTGCTCTGGCCAGCCGTCAAGTTGCTCAAGGTCATCCAGCAACTCTTCAGCGTAATCGGTAATTTTAATAAACCACTGAGGAATTTCTTTTTGCTCTACTTTGGCACCTGAACGCCAGCCGCGACCATCAATGACCTGTTCATTAGCCAGAACCGTTTGATCAACCGGGTCCCAGTTAACGGTTGCGTTCTTTTTATAAACCAGGCCTTTTTCATAAAGCTTAGTGAAGAACCATTGCTCCCAGCGGTAGTAATCAGGGGAGCAAGTCGCAAGCTCACGCTTCCAGTCATAGCCGAAGCCAAGGCTTTTGAGCTGCTCGCGCATGTAGTCGATATTTTGGTAAGTCCATTTAGCTGGCGCCGTTTTATTTTGTATCGCGGCGTTTTCAGCAGGTAGTCCAAAGGCGTCCCAACCCATGGGCTGCATGACATTTTTCCCGAGCATGCGCTGATGGCGACTAATAACGTCACCTAAGGTGTAGTTACGAACGTGTCCCATGTGTAGCTTACCGCTGGGGTAGGGGAACATGGACAGGCAATAGAACTTATCCTTGCCCGGTTGTTCTTTCGCCGTAAATACGTCTTGCTGCTGCCAGCGTTTTTGCATGGCAGATTCGATTTTGCTCGGGTTGTATTGTTCTTGCATAATTCCTGCTGATTCCGGTTGAATTTAAGTGTCGGCTTAGCTAATTGCGTACCACATAAGAAGCATAATGATAATGCCGGCCAGACCAAAGAAACCGTTTTCAAAAACAGCACGCTGTTTGACTTCGGCTGGTTCTGACTTATCAATGCCGAAAAGCATAAGCCAAGAGCTTAATCCAAGACCACCTGCAGCAATAAGCACAGCAAAAAGAATGGCATCAAATATATTTTCCATAATGATATCCCTGTAGAAAAATGGAAAAGAACAGCAACAGAACCGTTCTGTTAAGCTTTTATAGTGTACTGATTTTCGCGCCGGATGACTATGCTTGAGCGCGCTTCTTAGTACGTTTTGTAGCGATTATCGGCAACAATCCGAGCAAGGCTAAAATTATCGCGCCCCAGTTGCCTATGGTGTTAAAAATAGTGGAACCCTGAACACCATAAACATTGGTAGATAGCGCTGTTGCTTTAAACTGCGGTGCTAAAGCAATGTAGTTGCCATGCTCATCAACCGCGGCTGTAACTCCGTTGTTGGTCGCTCTTAGCAAAGGTTTTCCCAACTCCATAGCGCGCATACGGGCTATTTGCATGTGTTGCCAGGGGCCATGGGAGTCACCAAACCAGGTATCGTTGCTAATGGTGACCAGATAATCTGTATCATCGTAGGTATTGCTTCGTACTTGTCCTGCAAAAGCAATTTCATAGCAAATAGCCATGGCCAGGTTGCTGCCGTTAGCCTCAAGGTTAGGCTGCTGGTATCCACCACGACTAAACGACGACATAGGTAAGTTGAAGAGTGGGGCTAGTGGGCGCAGAAGGCTCTCAAAAGGAACGAATTCACCAATGGGAAGCAGTTGATGTTTCTGATAACGATTTGCGTTGCCGTAATTGTAGCTCTCATTGTCCAGAACAATAACCGAGTTATAGAAATCATCGTTTAGCCTATCGTAATCAATAATACCGGTAACTAAGGCTGAATCGTTGATACTGGCAGATTGCTCAACTGTATTGAGGACATCACTTGCATAGGGTTCAAGGGCGGTAATAGCCGACTCAGGCCAAATAACCAAGTCGTGATTAAACTTAGGACGGGTTAAATCCAGGTAGCGCAAGATATTCGGCCACTGTTGCTCTGCTTGCCATTTTAACGATTGCTGAATATTGCCCTGAACCAGTAGTACCGACATGGATTCGGTCTTTCTCTCTGTGGGTTGTATTTTAGGAAATACCACAGCGCAAGTGAGAAAAATGAGCGGTATTAAAAGCGGCGCGGGTTTTTTGAACCGCAAAGCCATGGCTATGCTGAGCGCTGTAAACCACAAAGCGACTGTAATACCCGTTTCACCAATAACCGGCGCCAACCCGCCAAATATACCGTCAGTTTGACTATATCCCAGGCTTAACCAGGGGAAACCTGTAAATAACCAGCCCCGCAGCAACTCAGCAATGAGCCAGAAAAGCGGAAGACTGAAACGCCAGGCAAACTTACGGTGAGAGAGTTTTTGCCAACACCAAAATGCCAGTGCGGGGAACAGCGACAGGTAAGCAAACAGCAGAACCAATAACAGCAGTGTGACCGGTACTGGCACTCCGCCATATTGATCAATGCTGACATATATCCAGCTTAAGCCAGCGCCAAACCAACCCATTCCAAAGATAAAGCCGGCTCTGAATGCTCGCTTAGGTGCTAATGGCCAAATGACACCAACCACAATCGGCAAGACAATAAAAGGCAGCCAATGCCAGTGGAACGGTGAGTAAGCGAGCGTTAGGGCAGCACCGCAAAGCAATAAAAGCACGGAGCGTGTCACGCTTCCCGAAAGCTTCATCATTACTGTTCAGACTCCGGTGCGCCATCGTCATCTGAATTCAGGCTGACTTGTAACTGCTGAATACGTCTTTTATCGGCGTTTGTCACACGAAAGGTCATATTGCCTAAAGTGACTTCTTCGCCTGCCTGAGGTAAGTGTCCGAAACCATGGGCAACAAGTCCGCCAACAGTGTCGTGTTCTTCATCGCTGAAGTTGGTATTAAAGTACTGATTAAAGTCTTCGATGGTCGTAAGGGCTTTAATTGAATACCGACTTTGGCTAAGACGACGGATATTGTTTTTGTCGTCATCACCCTGAGCATCCGTTTCGTCTTCAATTTCGCCGACAATCTCTTCCAGAATATCTTCTATAGTAACCAAACCAGACACGCCACCGTATTCATCAACCACAATGGCCATATGGTAACGGTTAGAGCGGAACTCTTTGAGGAGTACGTCGACCCGTTTACTTTCAGGAACGATAACCGCAGGTCGCATCACTTTTTCAAGTGAAAACGTTTCTTCTGTCATGTTAAAGCCGTAGCTCAGCAAGTCTTTTGCTAACAGAATACCTTCAACGTGATCTTTGTTATCGGTGACAACAGGGTAACGACTGTGTTGAGAATCGATAACGATGGGGAGGAATTCGTCCACACCTTGATGGATGTCAATGGTGACCATCTGTGAGCGTGGAATCATTATGTCGCGTACTTTGAGTTCAGCAACGTCAAGCACGCCTTCAATCATTTCTCTGGTATCGTTGTCTATCAGGTCGCGATCTTCAGCGTCCTGAATTAAATCGACGAGTTCTTCTCTGCTTTTCGGCTCACCAGCAAATACTTGCAGCAGTTTTGCTGCCCAGGATTTTCCCGACGAGCCGTTGGCTGAGTGGGGGTTGTCGTCGCTCATTGAGTGTTAAGCTCCATATTGTCTATCGGTTGATACGGGTCTGAGATATTCAGACTCGCTAAGATGTTACGTTCAATTTGTTCCATTTCTTCTGCTTCGTTATCGTCAATATGATCGTAACCTAATAAATGCAGAGTACCGTGTATGACCATATGCGTCCAGTGAGCAATCGCTGACTTTCGTTGCTCCCGCGCTTCTTTCTCTACAACGCTTTGGCAGATCACTAAATCACCTAAAAGTGTGACGGGTAATTCCACCGGGCTATTGAAAGGAAAGGATAAAACATTGGTTGCATAGTCTTTACCACGAAACTCATTATTCAGTTCCTGGGCTTCCTGTTCTGCAACAATACGTATTGTTAATTCAACTGCTTTGCTGTCTGTTTTTAGGTAATCCAATGTCGCTGAAACCCAGGTATACACGGCGTCCTCATCAGGAGCATGAGTAACGCCATCAGCGAGTTGGTAATCCAGTGTCAAATCAGCCATTAGCTTTTGTCAAAATCCTCGTAGGCTTGCACAATCCGTTGTACCACCGGATGTCGTACCACATCACCAGCCTGGAAGAAGGTAAAGCTGATGTCAGGGACTTTATTGAGAACTTCAATGGCGTGTCTCAAACCTGAGCGCTGCCCGCGGGGTAAATCAACCTGAGTAATGTCTCCGGTAATAACGGCTCGTGAATTAAAGCCGATACGGGTAAGAAACATCTTCATTTGTTCACAGGTCGTATTCTGGCTCTCATCTAAAATGATGAAAGCATCGTTAAGTGTACGACCGCGCATATAAGCTAATGGCGCGACTTCAATAACGTTACGCTCAATCAATTTTTCAACTTTTTCAAAGCCGAGCATTTCAAACAAAGCGTCGTACAGAGGGCGTAAGTATGGATCAACTTTCTGGGCTAAATCACCTGGTAAGAAACCCAGTTTTTCGCCCGCTTCAACCGCTGGGCGAGTCAGGAGGATACGGCGCACTTCCTGACGCTCCAGAGCATCCACTGCACAAGCCACAGCCAGATACGTTTTACCGGTACCGGCCGGACCAATACCAAAGTTAACGTCATGAGCTAAAATGGCACGAACGTAACCGGCTTGGTTGTGGTTACGAGGCTTGATTAAACCGCGCTTCGTTTTTATATGAGTCATTTTTTCCGCGGCAGGGTCACCTTGCTCATCGTTTTGCTCAAGCACTTTTGCTTGTTGAATAGCAAGGTGGACCTGCTCGGGCTCAATGCGACCTTCTTTGCCCTTTACGGTTGCGGTTTCAATGTACAAATCAAGCAGAAGCTTGTGCACAGCGGAAACGCTGGAGGTATTGCCTATTAATCGAAATTGATGGCCGCGATGCGTGATCTCGACACCCAGGCGGCGCTCAATGTGCTTCAGATTTTCATCTAAAGGGCCGCAGAGATCGGAAAGCCGACGTGAATCCGTCGGCTCTAGCTCAAAATCAAGTGTCTGTGTTTGTGGACTCAATCGTTTCCTCTTTACTTAACTGGCTTGTCGAGGCATTTGAACGACGCCAAGTTCATCAGGCTCGCTCGACTTTCCTCGTTGTAAAATAGTTTCCGGCGCTGTATCAATACGCAGCCCCATATCCGCTTCTTCACGAATTAATTCGCCCCGTAATGAGTTAGGAAGCACTTCGGTAATGCGTACATCAACGAACTGTCCAATCATATGGGGTTGACCGACAAAGTTTACAACCCTGTTATTCTCGGTACGTCCGGTAAGTTCCATCGGGTTCTTTTTCGATGGACCGGTCACCAGAATACGCTGTTCTGTTTCCAGCATACGGCGTGCATGCGCCATAGATTGCTGATTCAGGCGTTGCTGCAACAACTGCAAGCGCTCTTTCTTGGTTTGTTCACTAATATCATCAGGTAAGTCAGCCGCTGGCGTTCCCGGGCGTGCACTGTAAATAAAGCTGAAGCTCATATCGAAGTCAATAGTTTGGATAAGATCCATCGTTGCTTCAAAGTCTGCGTTGCTTTCGCCCGGAAAACCAATAATAAAGTCCGATGACATAGCAATGTCTGGTCGCGCTTTCTTTAAAGCACGAATTTTTGATTTGTATTCCAGTGCGGTGTGTCCACGCTTCATCATGGTTAAGATTCGGTCTGAACCACTTTGAACCGGCAAGTGTAAATGACTGACCAACTCAGGAATGGTTTTATAGGCCTCGATGATGTCATCGGTAAATTCGACCGGATGGGACGTCGTGTAACGAATGCGATCAATGCCATCGATTGCGGCAACCATATGCAGCAATTCAGCAAAACGGCAAACAGCACCGTCGTAGTGTTCTCCACGGTATGCGTTAACGTTTTGGCCTAAGAGGTTTACTTCGCGAACGCCTTGTTCAGCCAACTGAGCTATTTCATAAATAACATCATCAACCGGGCGACTGACTTCTTCGCCACGAGTATAAGGTACGACACAGAAAGAACAGTATTTGCTGCAACCTTCCATAATGGAAACAAAAGCACTGGCGCCATCGGCTTTGGGTTCAGCCAGACGGTCAAACTTCTCAATTTCCGGAAAAGAGACATCGACCATGGGGGCGTGAGTTTCAGTCACCTGGTTTACCATTTCGGGTAAGCGGTGCAGTGTCTGAGGTCCGAAGATAATATCGACAAAAGGAGCGCGTGCGCGAATTTCATTGCCTTCCTGGGAAGCAACGCAGCCACCAACCCCGATTAATAAATTGGGGTTGTTCTTTTTCAGGTTTTTCCAACGCCCTAACTGATGAAAGACCTTTTCCTGAGCCTTCTCGCGGATGGAACAGGTATTGAGCAGAATTAAATCTGCCTCTTCAGCTTCTTCGGCAACATCGTAGCCGTGGGTTGAGTGCAGCAACTCTGCCATTTTAGCAGAATCGTACTCGTTCATTTGGCAACCCCAGGTTTTGATATATAGCTTCTTACTCATGACCACTCGATGGTTGATTGATTTCGTTTAAGGCGCTTATTTTATCGCGTATTGGAGCAGATTGCCAAGTTTGAAATGATTAACTTTTACGCCGCGTTCGAATAGCAAAATAGCCTGCAACAACAATGATTAACGCGCCCCATAACATGTGCCAGGCAAGTTCTTCTCCGAACAACCAGTAACCTAGCAATGCCGCAAATAGAACTGAGCTGTAGGTAAAGACTCCAACTTTAGCCGGCGGTGCTATAGAAAAGGCTTTGGTCATTGCTAACTGACCGTAAACAGCAAGCAGGCCCATAGCAATAACTCCAACCCAGTGTTGCGTGGGGATAGGTTGCCATAGCCATAATAAAGGAATGCCGGATGCGATTGTGGCCAGAGTAGAAAAATAGAATACGATTTTACTGGTCGATTCGGTGTCAGACATACGCCGAATAACGGTTTTGGTGAATGCTGCTAATGCGGCAGCCAAAAAGGCTAGCCCGATAACCGGAGAGAGTTCGCTGTTCATGGGGTCAAGAAATATGAATACACCAATGAAACCGAGCGCTATGGCCAGCCAGGTTTGTCGGGCTACATAGTCGCGTAGCCAGAGCCAGCCAATAACCGGAATTAAAAAAGGTGATAACAACAGCACCAATGTGGCCTGTGCTAACGGAATAGTAGCAATGGCATAGAAGAACAAATACATTGCTGCTATGCCTGCCGCGCCACGAACAAGGTGGAGTCTTAGTCGCTGTGTTTTTAAATTGCCGATTCCCTTTCGCCATAGCCAGGGGAGCAGTACAAGAAAAGCGGTAAGGTTCCGAAAAAAGACCAGTTGTTCGAAAGGTTGGTCTTTACTGATGTACTTTACCAGGGCACTGACACCAGCGAAACTGGCCTCAGCACTTAAAATAAGCAATGAGGCAATAATCACAGCTTTTTGTGTACTTTCCCTGGCCTGCATAAAAACTACTCTGAACATCGTCTAATTGGTTATGATAACGGAAATTAACCCGTAGATGTGTTATTTATAAGGGCTAGCGGCAAATACCCCAAGTGAGAGCATAGACATGGAACAGCTATCAGTATTAATTAACGGCGGCGGAATGGTCGGGGCAGCAGCAGCATTAGCTTTTGCCCAGAAAGGCGCGCAGGTGACTGTACTGGAGCCAAAACCGCCAAATGTTGAAGAAAATACTGATCCCGAATGGGACTTACGCATATCGTCGGTGAATAACAGCAATTGGCAGTGGCTGCTGGGGCTGGGTATTGGGGAAGATGTTCGGCATTCTCGGGTATTTGATTATCACCGCTTAACAGTAACATCGATAAGCGGAACGAGCTTATCTTTTCATGCCGATGAAGCCGGTCTTCCCAAATTGGGTGTCATGGTCGAAAACAACGCTTTGCAACAGGCGTTGTGGGCTCAATTACGTGCTTTGAAGAATGTTAGTCTGAGAACCGATGACAAACTTGAAGGGTTTGATACGTTGTCCCGCACGGCCTTTTTAAGTAAAGGCGAACGTCTGGATTATGATCTACTACTCGGCTGTGACGGCGCTCACTCTTTAGTCGCGCAAGCCGCAGGCATTGATTACAGAGGGTGGGATTACGATCAACGATGCTTACTGGCAAATGTTCGTGTTGAAAAGCCGATAGCGTCTGAAACCTGGGAAGTGTTTCGGTCTCAGGGGCCTTATGCATTGTTACCGTTGACAGAGAACCAGGCGTGTTTAATTGATTACAGCAAACGCGATGACATCACTGCATTAGAAAAAGATAAGCGAGCACTTGAGTCTCACTTGAAACAAACGTTTGCGCCACGTATTGGTAACTTCCAATTATTAAAGAGTGCCAGCTTTGCTCTGCAGAGAAAACATGCGTGTCACTATGTTAAGCAAGGTTCTATTGTTCTATTAGGTGATGCGGCTCACAGTATTCATCCAATGGCCGGGCAGGGCGTTAATCTGGGGTTTGCCGATGTTCGTTGCCTGACTGACACCTTAGAGCAGTACTCGCAAAGCACAGCATTAGTTGAATATGAGCGAATTCGTCGGCGTGAAAATGCGAAAATGATGAGAATGATGGATGTGATACAGTTTGGCTGGCGCAACAGTAACCCTATAATGCAGCTGGCAACGTCAGCATCATTGAAAGTAGCGGGCGTACCCTGGGTTAAACGTTGGTTGTTACAGCAGGCTGTCGGTAAATAACAGGCACAAAAAAACCACCTTAAGGTGGCCTTTCTGTTTTTCCACTCTTACTTGAGCAGAATAACACTCGAGTAATGTGGTGCGGAGGGGGGGACTTGAACCCCCACGTCCTTGCGGACACTAGCACCTGAAGCTAGCGCGTCTACCAATTCCGCCACCACCGCAACAGTAGTTAGTATGGCTGGGGCACCAGGGATCGAACCTGGGAATCGCGGGATCAAAACCCGCTGCCTTACCGCTTGGCTATGCCCCATCCTACTAGGACTGCAATCACTTTTTGGAAACAACTAATGGCTGGGGCACCAGGGATCGAACCTGGGAATCGCGGGATCAAAACCCGCTGCCTTACCGCTTGGCTATGCCCCAATCTTAGCTGCTCTGAGAGTTGGTGCGGACGGAGAGACTTGAACTCTCACGCCGTGAGGCACTGGAACCTAAATCCAGCGTGTCTACCAATTCCACCACGTCCGCATCATAATCAGTTAAAGGTTGGTGGCTACGGCGAGATTCGAACTTGCGACCCCAGCATTATGAGTGCTGTGCTCTAACCAGCTGAGCTACGTAGCCTTACCTTTTTACTTACCGCTCTCTGTGAGTGCGGCGCGTATTATGCAAATCGCTCCGCAGCCCGTCAACCTATTTTTGATAAAAAACGAGATTAACGGGCGCGTTTGAGCAAAAAAACAGTGATTTGTTTAAAAAGGCATCAGATCACCAAGGCAGGCTTTCACCGTTGCTATGGAAAAACTGACCTGTGGTGTCCAAGCTTAGCTCATCAATACGTTGAATTAAGCGCTCTGCTGCGGTTTCAGCAGGAATATCGCCGGCATGATTCACCATATCGGTTTGTACGAAGCCAGGGTGCAGCAAAACAACAGAAATTCCTTGATCTTTTAAGTCCAGTGACAAAGATTTTCCCGCCGCATTCAATGCCGCTTTTGACATACGATAACCATAGCGACTGCCGGAACCATTGTCGGCAATAGAGCCCATTCGGCTGGTAATCATTGCTACTTTGCTGCCTTCTTTTAAGTTGGGCAGCAGAGCTTCAGTGACGCGCAGAGGTGCCAGAGCGTTTACCTCAAACTGGGCACGAATATTACCAGCGTCGAGTTCTCCTAGTACGTCTTTGTGCAGCAAGCCTGCGTTATTGACCAGTATATCGATTTTTTTGTCGCCTAAAGTTTCAGAAAGACGAAGAAGATCAGAGGCTTTAGTCACATCTATCCCTTCAACAATATCGACATCCAGCTCCGTTAGTTGTTTTGAATTGTTACGACAAACCGCAGTAACTTTATAGCCTTGTTTGGCATATTGGCGTGCAAATTCGTAGCCTATACCGCGGTTTGCTCCGGTAATCAGAACCTCTTTTTGACTCATTTTGTACTCCACATCTTGACTGCGTTACTGGTTAACGCCGCCTTCGGTTAGTTTTTTAGGGTCTAGCAACTGTTCAAGTTTGTCGCGACCCAGGTCTGTCATCTCGTCCGCGACGTCAATAATAGCGCGTCCATCTTTATAAGCCATTTTGGCTATTTCGGCCGCTTTATTGTAGCCAATAACCGGGTTAAGTGCGGTAACCAGAATGGGGTTTTTAGACAGAGCCTGCTCGAGACGTTTTTCATTTACTTCAAAATCAGCAATAGCTTTACTTGCCAGAGAATGACAACTGTTGCTAAGCAAGTCTACGGACTGGAGTAAATTGTAACCAATAACCGGCAGCATTACGTTTAACTGAAAGTTACCCTGCTGAGCAGCCGTTGTCACTGTTGTGTGATTGCCATTAACCTGGGCTGCAACCATTGCCACAGCTTCGGGAATTACAGGGTTTACTTTACCCGGCATAATACTACTTCCGGGCTGCAATGCAGTTAGCTGAATTTCGCCTAACCCGGCCAGTGGGCCGCTGTTCATCCAGCGCAAGTCGTTACTGATTTTAAGTAAAGTTGTCGCCAGTGTATTCAGTTGGGCCGAGAGCTGCAAATTGACTTCCTGCCCCGCAATACCGGTAAATGGGTTAGCCGAAGGCTTGAATTCACTGCCGCTTAACTGGGTTAATGCGTTGGCAAATTCAGCGGCAAATTCTTTGGGGGCATTGATACCTGTGCCTATCGCGGTTCCACCCTGAGGAAGAATGCGACTGCGTTGCAGTAATTGCGGAAGCTGCTCGGTTGTGACTTCCAGTTGGCCGGCCCAGGCTTCTAATTCTTGCGCCATGGTCATAGGCATGGCATCCATCAAATGCGTTCTGCCTGTCTTTACAACATCCCGTAATTCAATAGCTTTGCTTCTGATGGTGTCAACTAATTGCTTTAATGCCGGCTCTAACTGTTCTTCGACCGCCAGAACACTGGCAACTTGAATGGCAGTAGGGATAACATCGTTACTCGACTGACTTTGATTAACATGGTCATTGGGGTGAATTTCCACACCTTGTTGTTTTGCTAAATTGGCAATAACTTCGTTTACGTTCATGTTAGAGCTAGTGCCGGAGCCTGTTTGG
>JBNJGQ010000029.1:0-20932 GCA_051747845.1 Pseudomonadota bacterium | reverse complement strand
TTGATGAAAGTCGTAAATGGCTTTTTCTTCGTCCTGCGGCAAGTAAGCCTGCGGGTCTGCAAAAATCATGTCACAGACAGTGCACCGGAAGTACTGGCGCTTTTTATCTTCACAGAAGGGTTCTGAGGCCGAGGTGCATAGAGTACATAACATGTGGGTATGCTACCTGAGAGACTTCTAGTAAGCTAGTTTTAAGGTTTAAACAAAAGGGTATCCATGCCTTTTACTATCCAACCGTTAAGCTGTTATAAGCTTAGAAAATCAACGAAAGAACCGGAACCAGTTAATGTCAGCTTGCAACGAAGACGAGTAATTAAGTTTTTAATTTGCCGATCTTTTCCTGTTTTTGAGCTGTATCTATAAAACCTATCAAAGCAAACGGTATCTTGCCTTTGAGTAAGTAGCCGGGCATTGCTATAACTTACATAATAAATATTCAAATTGAGCACAGGAAATAAGGAAGGATAAATGACTAAATCAAGTAGTGGCGGTAAATGCCCTATCATGCACGGCAGCATGACCTCAGAAAAGAAAACAAACACCCATTGGTGGCCAAACTCCTTAAAGCTGGAAATTCTGCGTCAGCATGACACCAAAGCGAATCCAATGGATGACGACTTTAATTACGCGGAAGAATTCAAAAAAATCAATTTAGAAGAGTTAAAGCAAGACCTAAAAGATCTCATGACCGACAGCCAGGACTGGTGGCCGGCTGACTGGGGTCACTATGGCGGCTTAATGATTCGTATGGCGTGGCACTCAGCAGGTTCTTATCGTTTAGCCGATGGCCGTGGTGGCGGCGGTACGGGTAACCAACGCTTCGCGCCGTTAAACAGCTGGCCAGATAACGTAAGCTTAGATAAAGCGCGTCGTTTATTGTGGCCGATTAAGAAAAAGTACGGCAACAAACTGTCATGGGCCGATCTCTTCATTCTGGCCGGTAATATGGCTTATGAGTCTATGGGTCTTAAAACCTTTGGTTTTGCCGGTGGTCGTGAGGATATCTGGCACCCAGAAGAAGATACTTACTGGGGTAGCGAGAAAGAATGGCTAGCGGAAACGAAGAACCGTTATAGCTCAGATGATGAGCGTGAGTCGCTTGAGAATCCGCTGGCAGCAGTGCAAATGGGTTTAATTTATGTGAACCCGGAAGGTGTGGATGGTCAGCCTGATCCTTTGCGTACAGCCAAAGATGTACGTGAAACCTTTAAACGCATGGCAATGAACGATGAAGAAACCTGTGCACTAACTGCTGGCGGTCATACTGTGGGTAAATGTCACGGTAATGGCAAAGAAGAGAATTTAGGTCCTGAGCCGGAAGCGGCAGATGTTGAAGAGCAAGGCTTTGGCTGGCGCAACAGCGGTGGCAAAGGTGTGGGCCGCGACACCATGAGCAGTGGCATTGAAGGTGCCTGGACTACGGAACCAACCAAATGGGATAACGGCTATTTTTACCTGCTGTTTAATTACGAGTGGGAATTGAAGAAGAGCCCGGCTGGCGCCTGGCAGTGGGAACCTATCGACATTAAAGAGGAAGATAAACCGGTCGATGTGGAAGATCCCTCCATTCGTCACAACCCCATTATGACCGACGCTGATATGGCGATGAAAATGGATCCGGACTATCGCAAAATTGCTGAGAAGTTTTACAACGACCCTGAGTACTTCTCAGAGGTGTTCGCACGCGCCTGGTTTAAACTGACGCACCGTGACTTAGGTCCTAAAGACCGTTATTTAGGCCCGGATGTGCCAGAGGAAGACTTAATTTGGCAGGATCCAATCCCGAAAGTGGACTATACACTGAGTGAAACGGAAATTGCTGACTTGAAAGATAAGTTATCGAACACCGGCTTAACGTCTTACGAGCTGATTTCTACCGCATGGGATAGCGCACGTAACTTCCGTTGCTCGGACTTCCGAGGCGGCGCAAATGGTGCACGTATTCGCCTAGCACCGCAAAAAGACTGGCACAGTAACGAGCCGGAAAAACTGCATAAAGTACTTCGCGTGCTAGAAGAGCTGCAGTCGACGCTGGATAAGAAAGTCAGCATGGCGGATTTGATTGTACTTGGCGGCACGGCAGCGGTTGAAAAGGCAGCAAAAGATGCCGGTTATAACGTAACGGTTCCGTTTGCGCCGGGTCGTGGCGATGCAACCGACGAGCAAACCGATGTGGAAAGCTTTGATCCGTTAGAGCCATTGCATGATGGTTACCGTAACTACCTGAAGAAGGACTACGCGGTACCGGCCGAAGAACTGATGTTGGATCGTACCCATTTGATGGGCTTAACGGCACCAGAAATGACGGTTCTTGTGGGTGGTATGCGTGCTTTAGGTGCGAACTACGGTGAGTCTAAGCACGGCGTATTTACTGACCGTGTCGGTACGTTAACTAATGACTTTTTCGTTAATCTGACTGACATGAACAATGTCTGGAAAAAGGCAGGTGACCACTACGAGATTCGCGACCGCAAAACGGACGAACTGAAGTGGACAGCAAGCCGCATTGACTTAGTCTTTGGTTCAAACTCTATCCTGCGTTCGTATTCAGAGCTGTATGCTCAGGATGACAATCAGGAGAAGTTTGTAAAAGACTTTGTGAAGGCCTGGACTAAGGTAATGAATGCTGACCGCTTTGATTTAGCTTAAGGAGGAAGCATGTCGAAAGTACTATTAATTACCGGTGCCTCAAGTGGCATCGGTGAAGCCACAGCGCGTAAAGCGGCGAAAGAAGGATTAAAGCTGATACTAACGGCGCGGCGGAAAGAGAAGTTGGATGCACTGGTTGAAGAGTTTGGCCCTGACAAAGCTATTGGTGTTGCAGCCGATGCCGGTAACTATAACGAGCTTGAGCAGGCGGTAAAGCAGGGCGTTGATAAGTTTGGCCAGTTAGATGCGGTGTTTGCTAATGCCGGAACCGGTGTTTCCACGCCGGGTACTGAAGAAGGCGACGCGGAAGAATGGAAGCAGATGGTTGATGTGAATATCAACGGGCTTCTGTATACAGCGAAACTGACCTTACCGCACCTGCGTAAAACCACCGGTCATTTTCTGATGACTGGCTCGGCTGCCGGGCGAATTACTCTGAAAGGCTCGGTTTATGGCGCAACCAAGTGGTTTGTTCATGGTTTTGCACAGAATTTGGCAGAAGAAATGAAAGAATGGAACGGTCGCTGCACAACAATAGCGCCGGGTATGGTCAATACGCCGTTCTTTGACGAGCCTAAGCCGGATAAGCTGGACCCGGATGATGTTGCTGATGCGGTACTTTACGCAATAAATGCTAACCCACGTAACTGCGTGCGTGAAGTATTCTTAATGCCAGCTTATTAAGTGTAAAACGTGACTGTCATCGAAATAAAACAGGGAAATCTAAAAACTGTCATATTGGGTAAGTAAGCTACAGCACAACTTAACAAATGATTGGTTATAACTCCCTGGTTAAGTTTTCAGCCCCCGCTTTGGGGGCTTTTTTATGAGCCCAACGGTTTTGACATCCCTCCTGGACAACTCCATAATTCTTAAGCATTAGGCTTTGTAAGGAGTAGACAGCAAAAAATGACCGCTTCAGTGGAAGAAGAAAAGCAATACAAAGCCTCGTGGAAACGTTTAGCGCTGTTTAGTGTGCTGTTTGCTCTGCTTACGGTTGCTGGCTTTTATGCCATTTATGATCATTTCTCCGGTCGTAGTTTAACCTTTGATTTTCGTCTCTTCGCCCCGGAAGTTCTCAGCGTTACTGTCTTACTTTTGCTTATCTATTTTTCCGCCGATGGCTTACGTCTGTATTACACACTGCGAGCTCTGGGCTACCGAATACCTAAGAAAGCCATGGCGAAACTGGTTTTCATCAACATTTTCTTTTCCAATATTACGCCTATGGCGACCGGCGGCGGTTTTGCTCAGGTTTGGTTCCTGCACGAACATGGCGTGCCTATTGGCAAGGCGACAGCGGCCACGACGATTCGCACGGTACTGGCTATTTTCTTTATTTTTTCGCTGACGCCGATATTTTTGCTAACGCTGGAGCCTTTGCAGAATAAAGCGATTATCGGCGATATTGGTGCTGCACTCGCGGTATTTATTGTGTTGTATTTGCTTTTCTTCGCCGTTGTTTTACTTAGGGCGCATTGGCTTATTGGCCCCCTAAGTTTCCTTTGTAAGGGCATACATAAGTTGCAACTGATTAGCCCGGAGAGGCATCTGCGCTGGCAGTATAAAACGCGTCGCGAAATGCTGCGTTTTTCTCATAGTTTTTCTGAATATTGTCGCGGCCCGAAAGTCGCTATTGCACTGTCCGTGTTGTTTACCTTTATTTTCCTGCTCAGTCTGTTTAGCTTTCCGGCATTACTGATGTGGGGGCTAGGATACGATATAAATTATCTGATAAGCCTGGGACTATTGGTTGTCACAACTTTTATAATGTATTTCGCACCAACCCCGGGAGCATCCGGCATTTCTGAAGGTGTTTTTGGTAGCTTTTTCAGTGACATTTTAGCTAAAAACCATTTGCTGTTAGTTACCTTCAGCTGGCGGTTTTTAACCATCTATTTGGGCATGCTGTTGGGGCTGTTTATCTTACAACGCTACTTAGTTAATTCGGCTAAAACACAGGGCATACAATGAATAAAAAGAAACTATTAAAAGCCCTGTTCTACTTAAATATAGCCATAGTTGTCAGCCTTATTGGCTATAAAGTGTATTTGAACCTGGTGACTTCTGAATTCGAGGCAGAGCATACTGATCAACTTGCAGCTATCAGCGCCAGGCTGGAAGGACAAGACAGCTACAGTTTCGCAGTGGTTGGTAACATCAATAATTCGGTAGGCATTTTTGAACGTCGCATTATTCCCATGCTGAACGATGCCAATGTCGACTTTTTAGTGTCTGCAGGGAATGCTGTCAGTAGCGGTGGAGAGGACAAATACCGGGCAATACGGGGCACTTTGTCCCGTTTGGATATGCCGTATTTACTGACCTTTGGTAACAACGAATACGAAGAGTTTGGCAGCTTTCGCTTTTATGATCACTATGGCCCTCATTTTTTCAGTTTTACCGCCGGTGACAGCCGTTTTATTTTCCTCGACAGCACGGAAAAAACACCTTGGCAGTGGCAGCTAAGGTGGTTAACTGACCTTCTTAAGGCGGATGAATCTGCGCATCGCTTTGTTTTTATTGGCCACCCACCTCTGGAGCCGGAAGAGGAGTTCTTTTTAGCCCAGGAGGACGATTTTTTGCAACCCCTGGAGTTTCGTCATGCGTTACTGCAGACAATAAGCAACTTCGGGGTCGATCGTGTCTTTTCATCCAATATTTCTATTTACTCCGAGCGTGAGCACAACGGCACTCCCTATATCACTACTGGTGGCGCGGGTGGTCTGGTATTGAATCAGGACGAAAGCTTTTACCATTATGTGAAAGTAACAGTAAATGCCGACGGCTCGGTTGAGCACTCCGTTGAAGAGCTGGAAATTGGTCAGCACCCCATTCTAAAACAACTGGAAAGCCTATGGTTCTTTATTCACTCGTTGTTTTACGTGGGCTACCTGAATTTTATTCTGCTGGTGAGCCTGTTTTTGGTTATTAGTACCAAGTTGTACAACGCGGTATTCGTCGGTAAAGATTACTACCCGGACTACGATATTGACCCGCAGCCCTGGTTCAAAAAGCCGTTGCGCGTGGCCATGTTCACTAATAATTATCTGCCTTTTATCGGTGGTGTGCCAATTTCTATCGAGCGCCTGCGCCTGGGGTTAGTTAAGCTCAAATATAAGGTATTGGTTGTTGCGCCGCGCTATCAGCAAAGTAGTGAAAAAGAAGAGCATGTGGTGCGTATGCCGTCGCTGTTTTCTTTTGGTGAAAAGAGTGAGTTTCAGTTTGCCAATATTTTCTCCGGTGCCGTGCGTAAAAAGGTTAAAGCCTTTAAACCGGATATTATTCACGTTCACCATCCGTTCTGGATAGGTTCGCTTGGGATCTTTATTGCGCGTCGCCTGAAAGTGCCAGTGGTTTATACTTATCACACGCGGCTGGAACATTATGCGCACTTTGTGTTTTTACCCGGTTCGTTGTTCCGCAATATTATTGCGCACTTTTTGGTGCGTCGCTTTGCCAATAAATGCGACGGCGTAATTGTGCCGACACAGTCGACGGAAGAATACCTGCGTATGATAGGGGTTAAGAAGCCGACGTTTGTGCAGCCAACGGGTATTGAGTTTGAGCGTTTCCAGCAAGTTGACGACAAGAAAATAGAAGAGCTACGCCAGCAACAAAAACTAGGCGATGAAACGGTGTTTGTCAGCGTGTCCCGATTATCGAATGAGAAGAACATCGATTTTATGATAGAGGCGGTGGCGCAACTGAAAGAGCAAACCGATAAACCGTTCCGTTTGCTCATTGTTGGGGACGGTCATCAACGCCATAGGTTACAGCAACGCATTGATAACATGAAACTCCAGCAGTACATTACTCTGGTAGGCTCAGTTCCGCCGGAAGACATGGCCGCCTGGTATCAGTTAGGTGACGCCTTCTTGTTTGCTTCGCAGTCGGAAACTCAGGGTATGGTGATTCTGGAAGCCATGGCAGCGGGTTTACCCGTGGTTGCTGTACGCTCCAGCGGTATAGACGATGTTGTTGAAGACGGACACAACGGCTACAAGACCCCGGCTAAGCAGGCGTTGTGGTGTGAGCGGGTAAAACAGTTGCTGGATGATGAAGCGTTGCGCCAGAGCCTGGCGGAAAATGCTCTGGCGTTTGCCCGCGACTATTCGGTGGAAAAATTCAGTGATGACGTACGCCACATTTATGCGGAAACTCTGGCGCGGTATCACGAAAAAACATAGTGCTACAAACAGCTCTACAAAATGTGGTTACCAAAGACCAGTAATTGGCAGACGATGACAATGGTCGTTAATAATATCCGTATACGGTAGTAGCCCATATAAGCCGTCATAGCCGAACTGCGCGCCAGCTTTTGTTCAAAGTACAGAACTAAGGCAAAGCCCACCATCTGCAGACCTAATGACCAGGCTGGCGCGTTAATTAAAATGGTGAACCAGGCCGCTAAAGCGAAAACATTGCTTAATAACAGTAAGCCCGTAGTTTTTTCGCTTTCTGCACGGTGCAGTGCCCGTCCCCATAAAGTGCCACCCAGAAAACTGAGAATAATAGCGCCGTAAGTCATTAACAACTCTAAAGGTGAAATGCCCCACCAGGTTCCTGTATGCATTAAAGCCGCAAGCGACGATGCCAGAAAGGGAATAAGCCCTAAAAAGCCCAGGGTATAAATTAGCCAGTTTTTACCTTTGTTCATAAAAAATGAGTCCACCAGAAGTCAGTTATTTATATTTTACGGTCATTGTTCTCTTTACGTTTAGTCCAATTCTAAATGACTTACGTAATGAATGCTAAACAACAACTCGTATTCATTATGGCAGATTATCGGTTAGGTCTATTTGTATTTCGGAATGATCTCAGGGTTGAAGACAACCTGGCGCTTTATGAAGCTGCGCAGCGCAGTGAAACACTCATCTGCTGCTTTTGTTTTAATCCGGCAAATAATAAGTATGGCCACTATGGCACTCAGACCATGGGTAAACATCGCTTTAGTTTTTTGCAGCAGAGCTTAAAGCAACTGCGAACCGAGCTGGAAAAGCGTGGACAAAAACTCATTGTTTTGGCCGGAACATTTGACCGAATCTTAACTGAGCTCATTTCCGAACGTCGGGCGGATGCCGTTTTCCTCAGCCAGCATCAGGGTTACTACGAACAGCTTGAATTGGGTTTGTTGCAGCAACGGTTTCCATTTCTGCCTTTTCATGAGGTGCCAAACAACACCTTGTTTTCGGAGTCGGAGCTGCCGTTCGATTTGGCCGGTTTACCGGAAACCTTTTCTCAATTCAGGAAAAAAGTAGAGCCGTTGAGCCGTGACTTTTCGGTTCAGCCGATAAACGCATTACCTCCATTACCAGAGAACATCCGTTATCCGGGCTTCAAGACAGAAACTTTGAATGAATTTGCGTCAGCTGATTTTGAAGGTGGAGAAAAGGCCGGTTTAGCGCATTTAACACGCTACTTTTCTGGTCAGTCTGCCGGTACTTATAAACAAACACGAAATGCTTTAGATGACTTTTCGAGCTCGACCAAGTTTTCGCCCTGGCTTGCGCAGGGCTGCCTTTCTGTCCGGCAAATTATGACGGCGTTAAGAGAGTACGAAGCGCAGTTTGGCGAGAGTGAATCCAGCTACTGGATAAGTTTTGAGCTGTTGTGGCGCGAGTATTTTTTCTGGTACGCACTGAAGCATGGAAAACGTCTGTTCGCTTTTTCCGGACTCTCCGGCAAGTCACCCAAAACCAGCTTTTATTCTGAAAGGTTTCAGAAGTGGTGCTCTGGCAATACGCCTTATCCTATTGTTAACGCTTGTATGAAGCAGTTGAATGCCACCGGTTATATGTCGAACAGGGGGCGGCAGTTGGTTGCCAGTTGTTTTGTACACGAGTTGAGCCTGGACTGGCGCTACGGTGCGGCCTATTTTGAACAGCAGCTGATTGATTACGACGTTTCCTCCAACTGGGGCAACTGGCAGTATCTGGCGGGTGTAGGAGCCGATCCCAGAGGGCATCGTCAGTTTAATCTGGAAAAGCAAACCGAGCGCTACGACCCGGACAATGAGTTTATTGAGCGCTGGGCCGGCGACTTATCTGGGCAACCCATAGACAGCGTTGATGCCGCAGACTGGCCGGTGCAGTGAACATGAGTCGCACTGCAGTAGTTTGGTTAAAACGCGATTTGCGACTCTCCGACCATGATGCGTTAGCTGCGGCGCTGAAGCATCATGACTCGGTTTTGCTGTGGTACAACTTTGAACCGATGTTGCTAGATGACCCGCATTACGACATGCGGCACTGGCGCTTTGTCTGGCAAAGCCTTTGTGACATGAACGAGCAGCTAAAACCCTATGGTGTAAATCTGCATATTTCCTGCGGTGATACTTTAGAGCAGTTGCAGCGCATACAGAATAAACTTGTCAGCATTGAGCTGTATAGCTACCAGGAAATTGGCTTAATTAATACCTACCAGCGTGACAAGCAGGTTTCCAGGTTTTGCCGTGAGCAAAACATAAACTGGCACGAGTCTTCCTATGGTGCGGTCATCAGGGCGGCTCGTTCGCGTTCGAACTGGCGTAAAAACTGGAACCGAGTGATGCGGCTTGAGTCTGAAACGCTCGATTTAACAAGAATTATTGCCAGTCCTTTTGAGCTTCACCGTGCGCCCGCAGAGTGGCAGGCGCATGATCCGTTGTTTCAAAAGGGCGGAGAACTGGAAGCACGACGGACGTTGTTATCGTTTTTTGAAGGCCGGGGAAAACTGTACAGTGTGAATATTTCCAAACCGGGATTAAGCCGCGAGAGTTGCAGCCGACTTTCTGCGTACCTTGCCTGGGGTAATTTAAGTCTACGGCAGGTGTACCAGTATTGTTTAACCTACTGGCAGACACCCGGCTGGAGAAAACCGCTGCGGGCGCTGGTTTCTCGCTTGCACTGGCATTGTCACTTTATTCAAAAGTTTGAAAGTGAGATAAGTCAGCAGCTTAAGCCTATTAACCGCGGTTATGAGACCTTGCCGTTTCGGAAGGATGAATCAGTTGCTCAGCATTTAGAGGCCTGGAAACAGGGTAGAACGGGCTACCCGCTGGTGGATGCCTGTATGCGCTGCCTGATTAAAACGGGTTACATTAACTTCAGAATGCGCGCTATGTTGGTGAGTTTTTTGTGTCATTATCTGGCAATAGACTGGCGTCTGGGGGCTGATTATCTAGCGTCACTTTTCCTCGACTTTGAGCCGGGCATTCATTATCCCCAGTTTCAAATGCAGGCGGGCGTGACCGGCATTAATACCGTGCGCATATACAACCCGACAAAACAGGCTCTTGAACAGGATGCCGAGGGTACTTTTATACGAACCTGGCTGCCTGAGCTTGCCGAACTGCCGAATGAGTTGCTAATAGAACCCTGGCAGTTGACGCCCTTGGAATCGGCCATGTTCGATATTGAGCTGGGCACCGATTACCCGTATCCGATCGTCGACAAAGACGAATATCGTGGGACCATGAGTAAAAACCTTTGGGACTGGCGCAAGAGCTCTCTTGTTCAATTAGAAAATAAAAGAATACTGAGCCGACACGTTGATCGTTCAGGTTAGAGAGCCAGTAATTTAAAGGTCAAACAACGATAATAGAGCTGTGATGAAGAAAAACGTATGTTTTGGTGCAGGCACCTTAAGAATTGAAGATATTGTCCGGCTTTCTCGATGTGAGTCAAAAGCAGAACTAAATTCAGACCCTTTATTCCGGGAGAGGATTCAGGCCGGTGCGGATTTTCTCGAAAAACTCCTGTTGGAAGATGGTGTCATTTACGGAGTAACCACTGGCTATGGAGACAGCTGCACAGTAGGCGTTCCCGCTGACTTAGTTGATGAACTGCCGCTGCATCTTACGCGCTTTCATGGGTGCGGCCTGGGCGAGCATTTTGATAAATCCACAGTGCGAGCCATTCTCGCGGTTCGTTTATGTTCTCTGGCGCAAGGGTACTCGGGAGTAAGCTGGGAGTTACTTGAGCGACTGACCCTTATGATAAATGAGGATATATTGCCTCTTATTCCGCAAGAAGGGAGCGTTGGCGCCAGCGGTGACTTAACGCCTTTATCCTATATTGCCAGTGCGCTTGTTGGTGAAAATAAAGTGCATTTTCGCGGGCAGGTCATTTCAAGTCAGGAGGCTTTTAGCACCTTCGGGTTATCCCCCTATAAACTTAGGCCCAAAGAAGCTCTGGCACTGATGAACGGCACGGCAGTTATGACGGCAGTTGCTTGTCTGAACTTTGACAAAGCGGATTACTTCAGTCGTCTGTCGAGTCGTATTACGTCTTTGGTGTGTTACGCGCTTGGCGGAAACGCTCAGCACTTTGACGAACATTTATTTCAGGTTAAGCCGCATGTGGGTCAACAGCAGGTGGCTAAGTGGATACGCCATGATTTAGGGGAAATACCCACACAAAGAAATTCTGCGCGTTTGCAGGATCGGTACTCCATTCGCTGTGCGCCACATATTGTAGGCGCATTAAAAGATGCTTTACCCTGGCTCCGACAAACAATAGAAAATGAACTGAACAGCGCTAATGACAACCCCATTATTGACGCCGAGCGAGAACAGGTTCTGCACGGTGGTCATTTCTATGGTGGCCATATTGCTATGGCGATGGACACCCTAAAAACGCAGGTGGCTAATCTGGCCGATTTACATGACAGGCAAATGGCGCTGTTGATGGACCAGAAAGTGAATAACGGTTTACCGGCAAACTTATCCGCAGCCGATTCCTCTAGAACTGCCATTAACCACGGGTTTAAAGCGGTGCAAATTGGTTGTTCTGCCTGGACTGCAGAAGCACTAAAGCTGACCATGCCCGCCAGCGTCTTTTCCCGTTCTACTGAGTGTCACAATCAGGATAAGGTGAGCATGGGAACCATTGCGGCCCGGGACTGTGTGAGAGTTCTGGACTTAACTGCACAAGTTGCTATCGCGACTCTTTTGGCTTCTTGCCAGGGTGTTCGGCTGAGGCAAAGAATAAACGGTGCTCCGGAATCGTTATCTGCAGAGGTGGAAGACATGCTAAGCGACATTGAAAAAGAATTTGCTCCGGTAAAAGAAGACCGTGCGCTTGAGGATGAACTTCGTTTTTGGCTGGAGCAATTAGCTGAAAAACGCTGGACTTTGTACACACCTTGATACGTATTTATGCTACTTTCTAACTGAAGACTTTGCTAAATTAAAGTGCGGGTTAAAAGAATTTCCTATAGAGAGTCGATAAGGATAATAACAATGAAATACCTACTGGGAGCAGTAGCGGTTAGTTTGCTGACAGCTTGCTCACAAAATGTTGAAACAGAACAAGAGGCGAATACGCAATCTATGTCGTATCCGGATACGCGTAAAGGCGATGTGGTTGATACCTACTTTGGTACCGAAGTAGCGGACCCGTATCGTTGGTTAGAAGATGATCGTAGCGAAGAGACAGAAAACTGGGTTAAAGCTCAGAATGAAGTCACTTTCGCACACTTAGAGTCTATTCCATATCGTGAGACGATAGAAAAGCGTCTGACCGAATTGTGGAACTACGAGAAAATCAGCGCACCGTTTAAAGAAGGTGATTACACCTACTTTTACAAGAACGATGGCCTGCAGAATCAGTATGTGGTGTATCGCCAAAAAGGTGATGAAGAGCCCGAAGTATTCCTGGATCCGAATACCTTTAGTGAAGATGGAACAACTTCGCTAGCGCAGCTGACCTTCTCTGACGACGGCTCGTTAGCCGCTTATTCAATATCTGAAGGCGGTAGCGACTGGCGTAAAATTATTGTTATTGATGCCGAAACCAAGGAGCAGCTGGAAGATCCCCTAGCGGACGTTAAGTTCAGCGGTGTTTCCTGGGTTGGCAACGAAGGTTTCTATTATTCCAGTTATGACAAGCCAGAAGGTAGTGAGCTTTCGGCAAAAACTGATCAGCATAAGCTTTATTATCATGAGTTGGGCATGGACCAATCTGACGACAAGCTGGTGTTTGGTGGAACAGATGCTGAGAAGCACCGCTACGTTGGCGGTTCAGTAACCGATGATGATCGTTATTTGCTCATTTCGGCGGCTAACTCTACGTCGGGTAACAAACTGTTTTTAAAAGACCTGACCGACGAAGACAGTGAGCTGGTTACCGTTCTTGATCATACCGATTCTGATACTCGTGTATTGGATAACGATGGTTCAAAGCTTTATCTGGTGACTAACTTAGATGCGCCAAACCAGCGTGTTGTGACCGTTGATGCCAGTAATCCAACGCCTGAAAACTGGGAAGACTTTATTCCAGAAACGGAAAATGTATTGAGCGTATCAACCGGTGCGGGTTATATCTTTGCCGAGTATATGGTCGATGCTGTGGCTCAAGTGAAACAGTATGGCTACAACGGCGATATGGTTCGTGAAGTGCAGCTTCCTGGTGTAGGCAGCATTGGTGGCTTCTCGGGTAAGAAAGAGCAAGAAGAGCTCTATTATACCTTTACGAACTACAGCACACCGTCAACAATTTACAAGTTCGACCCTGATCAGGGTGGCTCTGAAGTTTATGCTGAATCCGGTGCTGATTTTGATTCTGCAAACTACGAATCAAAGCAGGTATTTTATACATCAAAAGACGGCACTGAAGTGCCTATGATCATCACCTACAAAAAGGGAACAGAGCTGGACGGCTCAAATCCAACAATTTTGTACGGTTATGGTGGCTTTAATATTAGCCTGACACCTTCATTCAGCATTGCTAACGCAGCCTGGTTAGAAATGGGCGGTGTTTACGCTGTCGCTAACCTACGTGGCGGTGGTGAATACGGTAAAGACTGGCATAAAGCGGGTACTAAGCTGCAAAAACAAAACGTTTTTGACGACTTTATTGCAGCGGCTGAGTATTTGATTGATGAAGAGTACACGTCGTCTGAGCGATTAGCGGTACGTGGCGGTTCAAATGGCGGCTTGTTAGTCGGCGCGGTAATGACTCAGCGCCCTGAGTTATTCGCGGTTGCCTTGCCTGCGGTAGGCGTTCTGGACATGCTTCGTTATCACACCTTTACGGCTGGCGCGGGTTGGGCATATGACTATGGTACTGCCGACGACAGCAAGGAGATGTTTGAGTATTTGATTGGTTACTCGCCGGTTCACAATGTGGAAGAGGGCGTGGCTTATCCGGCTACGCTGATCACTACAGGTGACCATGATGACCGCGTAGTTCCTGCGCATTCATTTAAGTTTGCGGCAGAGCTTCAGGACAAAGCGGGCGGTGATAACCCTCAACTCATCCGTATTGAAACCAACGCCGGTCACGGTGCCGGTACGCCAGTTTCAAAGACTATTGAACAGTATTCAGACATATTTGGTTTTACCCTTTATCACATGGGGTTTGAACAACTTCCTGAATAATCACTGACACGCAAAGGTTTCGTTCTAACAGGCGGAACCTTTGCTTCATTCTTTCGCTATTTTTCACATTTTCCGTTAATCTTTTTCCTTTATCATTCTCGTATAATGAGGACTAAATGATGGCTAGCGATTTTAATATTATGTGGGTAGTTGGTGCACTGGTTGTCGTACTCTTGCTGATTGCTTCGGTACGTATAGTTCCGCAGCAAAGCGTGTACCTGGTCGAATTGTTCGGTCGTTACCGCCGTATGCTGACGCCCGGCCTTAACTTTATCATTCCGCTGATTGAGCAAGTTGCTCATAAACAGTCAATGAGAACGCGTCAGCTGGATGTTGATGTTGAAACCAAAACCAATGACAATGTATTTGTTATTGTCCGGGTGTCCGTGCAGTATCGCGTGAGTAATGAAACCTCAGTTTATAATGCGTTTTATCAGTTGGAAAACCCCGAGTGGCAAATGCAGTCCTATGTGTTTGATACCGTGCGCGCGCAAATTCCTAAGCAGAATCTGGATGCGGTGTTCGACAATAAAGATTCTATTTCTAAAGATGTCAAAGAGCAGTTGCGCGATACCATGGAAGAGTATGGGTTTGAAATTATTGCATCGCTGGTCACTGACATCGACCCTGATCAGTCGGTGAAAGATTCTATGAATCAAATCAATGCGGCTGAAAGAGAGCGTCGCGCGGCGGAGCACAAGGCGGAAGCTGAAAAAATTATGCTGGTGAAGCAGGCCGAAGCGGATAAAGAGTCTAAAATCTTGCAAGGGCAGGGTATCGCCGGTCAGCGTTTAGCTATCGCGGAAGGCTTACGTGACTCCATTGCTATGGTCACCGATCAGGCAAATGATATTACTTCTAAAGATGTTATTGATTTGCTCAAGTTTACTAACTACGTGGATGTACTGGGCTCTTTCGATACCGCAGCCAGTAAAGTGATAATGTTGCCGCAGCCGACAGGCCAGCTGGATTCTTTATCGTCGGATATTTTAAGCGCAATGGAAGCGGCCAAAGACAGTAAAAAAGATGGCTGAAACCTTTCCGTTATTAGCAGCTCAACCCATTTATGACAATAAAAACCGCTTTTATGCGGTGGAGCTGCTTTATCGTAGTGCGCTGAATTTAAGCGCAGAAACCGTTGGTGATACCGCTGCTACCAGTGAGGTTGTCTTTAACCTTTGTGCGGGCATAACCACGCAAACTGAGCAATACGACGCTACGGCATTTATTAACGTTTCCAGTGAGTTTTTAGTCTCCCAGAGCTTTCTTCCCATTGAGCCGGACAAAGTGGTTATTGAGCTGGTGGAGCGAATCAAGCCGACCCGAGCGGTCGTTAATGCAGTGGCGCGCTGGCACGAAAAAGGTTTTCGCTTTGCGTTGGATGACTTTGAATTCGACCCGGCTTGGGAGCCTCTGCTGAAGTATGCGTCTTACATTAAAGTGGACGTTTCGACTCTAACGCTGGCACAGGCTAAAGCTTTTAAACAAAAGCTTTCCGGATTCAAAGGAAAGTGGCTGGCTGAGCGGGTGGAAGACGAAGCGACTAAACAGGCCTATGAAGCCCTGGGTTTTGAGCTGTTTCAGGGCTACTATTTTGCGAAACCAACCGTTGTTTACGGAACTCGATTAGAACCTTCCTCTTTGCAGCTGGCAAAAGTACTATCGCTTTGTTTTGAGAAAGAGCCGGATTTAACCGAACTCTCTCAGGTCATTTCAGAAGACCCTAAGTTATCAGTAAGTCTACTTAAGATAGTTAACAGCCCTTTATACCCAACCGCGAGCCCTATCACCCGGGTAAAAGACGTTATTATGCGTTTGGGTATTGAGAAGCTGAGACGCTGGATAGCCCTCATTGGCTCGGTAACCGCAAGCAGCCCCGAGGCCTCCCGCATGGTCTTAGTTCGGGCGCAGATGTGTTATGAGCTTGCTAAACGGCAAAATTCGCCAGATATCGACCCGGACCAATGCTATTTCGTCGGGTTATTATCGGGTATCGATATTATGCTTGGGGTCGATAAGGCGTGTTTCTTTGAAAAGTTACCGCTGTCTGAACAAACAAAAATGGCGGTTGATGATTGTGCCGGACCAATGGGACAGTGCTTGCGTATTGCGCTTAGGCTCGAGCAGTTAGTTCAGATGAAACAGCAGCTCCATAAAGTCGACATCCGCCTGCTAACCAGTTACAGAACGGTCTCTGCTAACGTTCAGGAGCTTTTTAATACCATTTAAGCCTGGCTTTGTTTTGCTAACTGCTGAATTTTTCCGACAATTGCACGTAAACCGTTACCACGTGTTGGCGTAATGTGGTTTTCTAAGTCCAGTTGCGCAAAGTAGTGGTCGATATCAAACGCCAGAATTTGCTCAGGGGTTTTATTGTGGTAAGCCGCCATGACTAAGGTCAGCAGGCCTTGCACAATGACCGCGTCACTATCTACGTGCAGCAAAAGCTTGCCGTCTTTTTCTTCGCTGATAAGCCATACGTTACTTTGGCAACCCCGCACGAGATACTCTTCCTTATGCTGGCTTTCCGGTAAACCGGGCAGAGCTTTACCTAAATCAATGATGTACTGGTAGCGTTGCTCCCAGTCATCTAAAAACTCTAAGTCATCAATGATTTCATCTGTGCTGGGTAAATTCATGCTGACCAATAACCTTCACTTATAAGTTGAAAGAGTAACTAATGTTAAAAGAAGACGCCGGCTTCAAGCTGAGCTTCTTCGCTCATCATGTCGCGTGACCAGGGTGGGTCAAAAACCAAATCAACGTTTACGTCTTTAACATGGGGTACCAAAGAAACGCGGTACTCGACATCGCCCACTAATACCGGGCCCATACCGCAGCCTGGTGCGGTTAAGGTCATATCAATAGTTACGGTGCCAGAGTCCTGGTCAACGGCGACTTTGTAGATAAGCCCGAGCGATACTAAGTTAATGGGAATTTCGGGGTCGTAAATGGTTTCCAGTGCTTCCCATACCTGAGCTTCCGAAATTTTGTTATCTGTCGGTGGGTCGAAGTCGAGTTTCTCTGGTTTGCGACCAATAGCATCCGCATCAGTACCGTCTATACGCAGCATATTGCCCTGAAAGGTGACGGTGTAATTGCCGCCTAAATCCTGAGTAATATTAACAAACTCACCCTTAGGAATTACTTTCGGTTCACCCGTTGGCACGCGACGCGCTTTAACTTCACGGGTGGTGGACACCATTTTCTGCTGCATAATTTAAACTTCCGTTACTGCACGTTGAAGCTTTCGCCACAACCACATTCGTTGACCACATTCGGGTTGTTGAATTTAACCACGCCGTTAATGCCTTCTTTTACGTAATCAATTTCGGTATTACGCACCAGTTCGAGTGCATTAGAGGCAATCGCGACTTTCAGGTTATCGTTAATGCCGACAACCTCATCACCGTCTTCCAGTGCATCGGCCGAGCTGAGGACATAGGCATAACCTGTACAGCCACTCTGTTTCGTGGACAGTCGAATGAACTTGCCCGGCTCGTCTTTTAAGCGCGACTCGAAATAACGTACGGCGCTTTCTGTCATCGAAATTAACGACGATGATGGTACAAATGTTTCTACAGACATGAGTCTCCTCCTGCCATCAGGCTAGCATTAAACGAGCTTTTTTGATGCCTTCAAACAGCATTTCAACCTCGTCTAGCGTATTGTAAATGGAAAACGATGCGCGCGCAGTGCCCGGCACGTTCAGGCGTTTCATTAACGGCTGAGCGCAGTGATCACCCGTACGAATGGCAATGCCCTGTTTGTCGAGCAAAAAGCCAATATCGGCCGGATGTGCACCGTCTAAAATAAAGCTTAGCACGCCAATTTTCTTTTCGGCATGCCCCACAATGGTTAAGCCATCGGTTTGCTCGGCTAATTGTGTTGCTCGTGCCAGTAAAGCGGTTTCGTGAGCCAGAATATCGGCTGCATCATATTGCTGGAGCCAGTTAATTGCTGCTGCCAGACCAATAGCACCGGCAATATTCGGCGTGCCGGCTTCCAGGCGATTAGGTAACTCGCCCCAGGTGGCATCCTGGTAACTGACTGTCGCTATCATTTCGCCACCGACTAACCATATGGGCCAGTCTTTCAAAACTTCGTAGCAACCCCAAAGTACGCCAATACCGGTTGGACCAAAGACTTTGTGTCCCGAAAATGCATAAAAGTCACAGCCAATGTCCTGCACGTCGATAGCGCCATGTGCAACGCCCTGAGCGCCATCAATCATCACCAGTGCGTCTTTCGCCTTGGCGGCTGCGGTGAGCTCTTTAATTGGGTTAATGGTGCCAAGTGCATTTGAAATGTGCGGCATTGAAACGAAAGCTGTGTTCTCACTCAACAGAGCATGAAACTGCTCGGTATTCAGTGAGCCATCTTCATTAATGGGTACCACTTTCAATGTTGCGCCTGAGCGTTTACAGGCTTGTTGCCAGGTCACCAAATTCGCATGATGCTCCATCTCGGTAACCAGCACTTCATCACCAGCCTTTAGTCGCTGGGCAACACCATTGGCGACTAAGTTAATGCCTTCGGTCGTACCGCTGGTCCAGATAACTTCTTCCTGACGGCTGGCATTTATATATTCAGCAACGGTTTTACGCGCCGCTTCATAACGCCGGGTCGCTTCATCGGACAGGTAATGAGCACCGCGATGAACGTTAGCGTTGCACTGAGTATAGTAATCTGTCAGCGCGTTGATGACCGCCTGCGGTTTCTGGGTGGTCGCCGCGTTGTCCAGATAAACTAAAGGTTTACCGTGAACCTGGCGGTGCAGTATCGGGAACTGCTCACGAATTTGCGCAACGTTCAGGCTCATTGCTGCTCCATCATACTTTCAAATCGTGTCTTCAATATGGGCTGTAACCAGTCAGCCAGAGCTTTATTTGGCATCTGGAAAACCATTTCCTGCACGAAACCGAAGTTCAGCATCACCAAAGCCTGCTGCTTGTCGATGCCGCGAGTCAGCATGTAATACAAAGCCTCTTCATCAATCTCAGCCACTGTCGCACCGTGTGCACACTGCACATCGTCTGCGTAAATTTCCAGTTCCGGCTTGGTATTGATTTGAGCACCGCGGGTCAATAAAAGGTTACGGTTATTCAATTCTGCCAGGGTTTTCTGTGCATGGCGGTGAATATGAATGCGTCCGTTGAATACGGCTTTTGCCCGATCACCAATAATACCACGGGCATTCTCTTCGGTAGTCCCGTTTGGCGATGCGTGCTCAATAGTGCTGTGTAAGTCGAAATGTTCGCGTGGCGCCAGTAAATACACGTTATTAAACTTGGCAAACGCGTGCTCGCCGGCGTGTTCAATGTCCACGTCCAGACGCGTTAACTGGCTGCCGTAGCCAATTAAAGTGCTGTTCATTTTGGCATGATCGTGCAGCTTAAAGTGACTGCCACCAATATGAATGGATTCGCCTTCATGCAGGGCAA
This sequence comes from Pseudomonadota bacterium, assembly GCA_051747845.1. Taxonomy (GTDB): domain Bacteria; phylum Pseudomonadota; class Gammaproteobacteria; order Enterobacterales; family Alteromonadaceae; genus Idiomarina. The sequence goes on along the minus strand of JBNJGQ010000029.1, from coordinate 1,477 downwards.
AACGGTAGTGCTCTAAACTCGATTTCTCGGCAATATCGTACTCTGCAAAAGCCGTATTTAAGCTATTACCTGAACCGCTGCCGTGCTCAATGATAGTTGCCTGAGCATTTGCACCAACACGTACCAGAGTACGCTGGTGAGACTCAATGCCGGCAGAGGCAAAGTTAACAACACGAATAGGTTGTTCAACTTTAGCACCGGCTTCAATGTCGATAACAACACCTTGCTGCGCTAGTACATCATTAACCAGACCAAACAAATGATGGCTGGGTTTTACTTGCGCAAAAATAGCTTCTGCTGGCTCGCTTGGTGCGGAAAGCTCACTAATAGTGACGCCTTCAGGTAGTTGAAGCTTGCTGATGTCAGTATTCAGTTGGCCATCAACAAAAACCAGATCAAGGCTGTTCAGCCCCTCTATTAAAGGTGCTTCAGCGGTGTTATCAGCTGTGCCTGTTTGCAGTTGTAAATCAGCAACTGGATGCAGCGACGTATAACGCCAGGCTTCCGTACGACGTGTCGGCCATTGCTGCTGCTTTAAAGTGTCCAAGGCTTGTGCCCGGACCGGAGATAGCCAATCGTCAACGGTCGAGGCACGCTCTAGAACGTGGTTTAACCATTGACTCATGCATCTGCTCCTTCTGTTTCCGCTTCTGCTAACCAAGCGTAGCCTGAAGCCTCAACTTCTTTAGCCAGTTCAGGACCGCCACTTTTCACAATCTTACCTTTTGACAGAATGTGAACGTAGTCCGGCTGAATGTAGTCCAGCAGGCGCTGATAATGCGTGACAACAATAAAGCTGCGCTCGCCGTCGCGCTGGCTGTTGACGCCTTTGGCAACAACTTGCAGCGCGTCAACGTCCAGGCCAGAATCAGATTCATCAAGAATGGCGATTTTAGGTTCCAGCATAATGAGCTGCATAATTTCGTTACGTTTTTTCTCACCACCGGAAAAGCCTTCATTGACACCACGCTTTAAGAAATCCAGCGGTAATTCAACTTGCTTACAGGCTTCTTTGGCTTTTTTCAAAAACTCTGCAGAGCTTAAAGATTTTTCGCCACGGGCTTCACGTAGGGCATTCACGGATTCTTTCATGAATTCCATGTTGCTTACGCCGGGTATTTCAACCGGGTATTGGAATGCCAGGAATAATCCGGCCTGAGCGCGTTCTTCAACTTCCATGTCCAGCAAGTCTTTGCCGTCCATCTCAACGCTGCCGCTTTCCACTTCGTAGCCATCGCGGCCGGACAAAACGTAGCCTAAAGTACTTTTACCGGCACCGTTAGGACCCATAATGGCATGCACTTCGCCGGGTTTTATTTCCAGATTCAGGCCTTTCAAAATTGTTGTTTCTTCTACACGTGCGTGTAGATCTTTAATAGATAGCATGTTTTACCCCACTGAACCTTCAAGACTGATTTCAAGCAACTTACCGGCTTCCACCGCAAACTCCATTGGCAGTTCGCGGAATACCTCTTTA
>JBNJGQ010000028.1:0-21084 GCA_051747845.1 Pseudomonadota bacterium | reverse complement strand
AAAAACCATTGAGCGCACAACCAACCACGACGTGAAAGCGGTTGAATATTTCCTGAAAGAACAAGTCGCTGATAACGAAGAGCTGAATAAAGTATCCGAATTCATCCACTTTGCCTGTACTTCAGAGGACATTAACAACCTTTCTCATGGCTTAATGCTTAATACGGCTCGTGATGAAGTATTAGTGCCAATGATGCAGGAGTTGGTTGATCGGGTTAAAGAGCTGGCGAGAGAACACAAATCCGTTCCTATGATGGCTCGTACGCACGGGCAGCCGGCAACGCCAACCACAATGGGCAAAGAGTTTGCTAACGTTGCTGTGCGTTTGCAACGTCAATTGACACAGCTTAAGGCTGTGGACGTTATGGGTAAAATCAATGGGGCTGTCGGTAACTATAACGCGCACCTTGCGGCCTACCCTAATGTTGACTGGCATCAAATTTCAGAGCAATTCGTGACTTCATTAGGCTTAAGTTGGAACGCGTACACAACACAAATTGAGCCGCACGATTACGTTGCGGAATACTTTGACGCACTGGCTCGTTTTAATACGGTACTCATTGATTTTGACCGCGACGTATGGGGCTATATTGCGTTGAACCACTTTAAACAACGTACTGTTGAAGGTGAAGTTGGCTCATCAACCATGCCTCATAAAGTGAATCCTATCGACTTTGAAAATTCCGAAGGTAACTTAGGTATCGCTAATGCCGTTATGCAGCATTTGGCTCAGAAATTGCCTATTTCTCGCTGGCAACGTGACCTGACTGACTCTACCGTTTTACGTAATTTAGGCGTAGGTGTTGCGCATGCCGTTATTGCATTTCAGGCAACCTTAAAGGGTTTGAGTAAACTGGAAGTAAATGAAGCCCGTCTGGCAGCCGAGCTGGATGAAAATTGGGAGTTAATGGCGGAACCGGTGCAAACCGTTATGCGTCGGTACGGCGTTGAAAAACCATACGAAAAGCTTAAAACCTTAACTCGCGGAAAACGCATTACCAGCGATGACCTTGCGAAATTTATTGACTCTTTAGACGTACCAGATGCTGCTAAAGATGAAATGAAGGCATTAACTCCAGCTAACTATATTGGCCGTGCAACTCAGTTTGTTGATGATCTTGTATGAAATTAGTTTTTGATAAAGATGATTTCTTAGCAAACTACTGGCAGAAAAAGCCTTGTCTTATTCGACAAGGCTTTGCTGATTTTACTGACCCTGTCAGTCCTGAAATTCTGGCTGGACTGGCCATGGAAGAAGGCGCCGACTCCCGGATTATTGAGTCACAGGCAGATACCGAATCCGGTTGGTTGGTTACGCATGGTCCGTTTGAAGAATACGAGCAGTTCGGTGAAAGCCACTGGACCTTGTTAGTTCAGTCAGTAAATGAATGGCTGCCAGATGTTGGTGAATTGATAACACCCTTCCGTTTTCTTCCTGACTGGCGCATCGACGATGTCATGGTCAGCTTCTCATGTGAAAACGGTGGTGTTGGTCCTCACCTCGATCAATATGACGTTTTTATCATACAGGGCGCAGGTTCAAGACACTGGCGCGTTGGTGAGCGACAATCAATGCGGGAGTGCCAGCCAGCAGCCGATCTTTGCCAGGTAGAGGGCGAATTCAAAGCGGTTATTGATGAGCACCTGACAGCCGGTGATGTTTTATATATTCCCGCAGGCTGCCCTCATGACGGCATTGCCTTAGAACCTTCACTTAATTATTCGGTTGGTTTCAGGGCACCGTCAAAAGCCGAGCTGTTATTACAGTTGGGCGATATTGCGATGCAGCAGGAGTCTTTACAGGAACGCTACCAGGATCCAGAAATTAGCAGCGAAGCCACCTCCTGGAAAATTGAAGAAAAGCAATTAACCGCCTTGAAAGACTTTTTGAAAGAGACTCTTGAGAGTGACGAAACAGATGTGTTACTGGCGAGAATTGTTTCTCAATCAAAACGCCCTCTTCCCGAGCCTGAATTACCAACAACAGCGCAACAAGTGCCAGATTTACTAACGCAACCTAATGCGTTTATTGAAAAAGCATCCGGTGCCCGTTTCCTTAAACTGAGTCATACCGAGTTTTATGGTAATGGAGAAGCTTTCACAATACCTCAGGAAGCCTTAACCACAGCAGAGTGGTTGGCTCAACTCCAAGGCTCAAAACCCGCATCGGAGCTTTCGGAACGAGTAAACTCAACGCCGCAGGCTGAGCTGGTTGCTGAAATGATAAATCAGGGAATTATCTATTTATACATTGAAGAATCCTGAGCGATTCTGTGTAAACAAGAGTTGATAAACACCCGTTTGAATTGCTGAATTTATTCACTTAATAAAGTAGCGCGTGCCCTATCTAAATGGTAATGTTCGCGCAATTTTTGAAGCAATGAGGAATTGAAATTCATGTCTCTATACGAGCATCCCGAATTCGATCATCACGAGCAAGTTGTCTTTTGTCATGATCAGGAATCAGGCCTTAAAGCCATTATTGCAATTCATGACACGACTTTAGGTCCAAGCCTTGGTGGTACCCGTTTGTGGAACTACGCTTCATCGGCCGAAGCCTTAACCGATGTGCTGCGCTTGTCGCGCGGTATGACTTATAAAAGTGCTATGGCCGGCTTACCATTAGGTGGCGGTAAAGCGGTTATTATTGGTGACGCAAAGAAAATTAAAAGCGAAGAACTGTTCCGCGCATACGGCCGTTTTATTGAGTCGTTGAGTGGCCGTTATATTACTGCGGAAGATGTGAACATTCGTACCGAAGACATCGATATGGTTGCTAAAGAAACCAGTCATGTTGCCGGAACGGCTGATAAAGCTGGCGATCCGTCACCTCATACGGCATTGGGTACTTACCTGGGCCTTAAAGCTGCGGCTAAGCACAAGCTAGGCAGTGAAGATCTTAAAGGTGTAAAAATAGCCATTCAAGGCCTTGGTTCTGTTGGTTATGACTTTGCTAAGTACTGCGCAGAAGACGGTGCTGAGCTTATTGTTACCGATATTAACGAAGAAGCTATAGAGCGCGCCGTTAAGGAACTTGGCGCGAAAGCTGTTGGTCTGGATGAAATCTACGGTGTTGACGCTGACGTTTATGCGCCATGTGCGCTGGGTGCGACCATCAATGACGAAACGTTAAAGCAGCTGAAAGTTAAAATTATTGCCGGTAGCGCAAATAACCAATTAGCGAACCCGAAACACGATCAGGCAGTAAAAGATATGGGTATTCTTTACGCACCTGATTACGTGATTAATGCCGGTGGTGTTATTCATGTGTGTTCAGAAGCCGCTAATATGAGCTTAGAAGAAACCGATAAACGTGTTCGTGGTATTTACGACACCCTGGATCAGCTTTTTGCTCGTGCGAACGACGAAGACCGCCCTACTGGTGCAGTTGCTGATCAAATGGCACGTGAAATTATCGCCAAAGGCAAGCAGTAAAAATAAAAGCCTGATTAACTCAGGCTTTGTAAGATGATTTCAAGCGGGTGTCTTACCCGCTTTTTTTCTATCCGCTTTATCTGAGACCGGCATGAGAATCCGGTTACAAGCACACCACTGCTGCCGTATTGCTGAACCGCCTGCTGCCATCCCATTTCATAAAGTCCAAGGCTGTCATCCTGGTTTTGCTTTTCGTGACCAAACGTTCCCGCCATACCACAACAACCAACATTCACAATGTCTAGCGTTAGCCCCAATTTTGTGAATAAGCTTTGCCACTGTTGCGCCGACTCCGGAACAAAGCTTTGCTCTGTACAGTGCAATAGCAGTCCATAATGGCTGGTGCTGATTGGTCCGGTTTCCTCAAAGCTTAGGGTACTTAACCATTCAACTACGGTCATGACCTTAACTTCAGGTAATTGACCTCCGTTTGATTTTCGGTATTCATCTCTGAATATCAAAGCCGTAGAACTGTCTGGCCCAATTAGTGGAATTCCTGCATCTGAAAGTGGTTTCAGTTGTTCGGTGACTCTGGCCGCCGTTTTGTCGAAATCACTAAGAAAGCCTTTTACGTGCTGTGCTTTACCATGCCCAATAAAAGGCAATAAAACTGGGGTAAAGCCGAGTTTCTTAATGAGTAGCCCCAGCTTTAATACAAAATCCGCCTCATAGAATGTGGTAAAAGGATCCTGGGCAATAACGACCGTCTGTTCGCGTTCGCTTTCAGTTAAACTCAGAACTTGGTCCGTTGTTAGCTCAACAAGACCATTGCGTTTCCATACGGTTCTCAAGTTTGGCGTCGAAAATAGAGGGGTATCGACATAACCCACACCGTATTTAAGTACAACACGGCTTAAAGGGTTATTAATCAGTAAATTACTCAGAACAGGAAACTTACTTGCAAGAGGTGCTGTTTTTTCTATGCCCTTTACCAAGTAGTCTTTTAATGGACGAGCGTACTTACTGTAATAATGATCATAAAAACGTGCACGAAATGTTGGAACATCGACGTTAACCGGACACTGATTCGTACAGGCTTTACACGCCAGGCATTTATCCATCGACTGTTTCACTTCGTGACTGAAGTCGTTTCGTGCTGTAAGTCGGTTTAACTGGCGTTTAGCAAAGCCAATCGGCTCAGGGCGTTGAGTCGCGTCGTAACCTGCGTTATGAGTCAGACGTAACCACTCGCGCAGAAGCCCTGCCCGGCCTTTAGGAGAGTAACGACGGTCTCGTGTAACTTTATAGGAAGGACACATAGCGGACTTGGGGTCATAATTGAAACACAAGCCATTACCGTTACAGTCCATTGCATTTTTGTAACTGTTGCGGGTTGCTATTGGGATCTGCCGATCAAAAAAGCCACGTTTTACTGCGTCAACAGAAACTAATTGCGCATCGGTATTCAAAGGCGTGCAAATTTTCCCAGGGTTTAACTGGTTAAACGGATCAAAACTCGCCTTAATTTTCTGTAACTCTTTATAAAGATGCTCTCCAAAAAAAGCTGGGGCGTATTCAGAGCGATAACCTTTTCCGTGCTCGCCCCACATTAGGCCGCCGTATTTCTGGGTTAACTCTGCCACCTGATCACTAATTTCTCTAAGCAGGACTTCATCTTCCGGCTCACACATATCCAGGGCTGGGCGTACGTGCAAAACACCGGCGTCCGCATGCCCGAACATTCCGTAGTGCAGGCCTTTAGCATCTAATAGTGCCCTAAATTCATTAATAAAGTCTGCCAGTTTTTCTGGAGGAACCGCCGTGTCTTCGGCAAAAGCAACGGGTTTACGTCGGCCTTTTGTGGCGCCTAATAAGCCAACCGACTTTTTACGCATAGCATAAATGAGCTGTATACTCGGCAGGTCATCACAAACTTGATAACCAATAACACCTTTGTTGTCTTTGCTTTTAATCAGTTTATCCAGACGTTTGGTCAACGAGCCGACCTTCTCGTCTATTTCCTCTTGATTCAGGCCGGTAAACTCAACCATGTTGATACCGTCCATGCGCTGACCTTCAACATCGGAAAGTAAAGGTTCAACCGACTTCCAAATGATATCCTCACGAGCAAGGTTAAGCACCGTACTGTCAACGGTTTCTACTGAAGTTGCTTTGGCTTCGACTAAGAAAGGAGAATTCTCTAGTGCCGATTGAAAGTTTGAATATTTAATATTAACCAGCACTTTATGCTTAGGAATGGGAGTGATATTAAGCTTAGCTTCGCTGACAAAGCCTAACGTCCCTTCCGAGCCGGCTATGACTCGAGAAACATCTACTTTTTGGTCTCCAGGGTCATAGGCATGCTTTAAATCGTACCCAGTCAGGAACCGGTTTAAAGGCGGAAACTTTTCGCGAATATGAGCTTCTTCACCAACACAGGTGTCTATAATCTGGCGATATATCCGAGCTATTCGATTGTCCTGGCGAGCGATACTTTCCGCTTGCTCTAGCGAAACCCGACCGCTGTCTAATACATGCCCATTAAGTAATACGGTTTTCAGACCAAGAATATGGTCACTGGTTTTACCGTAAACTAACGAGCCCTGACCTGAAGCATCGGTATTAATCATACCACCCAGAGTGGCGCGATTACTGGTAGAAAGGTCAGGAGAAAAGAAGTAGCCGTGAGGACGTAAAATGTCGTTGAGTTTATCTTTAACCACACCAGCCTGAACTCTAACCCAGCCTTCCTTCGGATTAACTTCAAGCACTTTGTTCATGTGTCGGCTTAGATCAACCACAATACCTGAGGTTAATGACTGTCCGTTAGTGCCGGTTCCGCCGCCTCGGGGAGAGAACTGCACACTGCTGTTACTCTCCTCACCAGCAAGTTTCATTAGTAAAACAAGGTCGGCATGATGCAGTGGGTATAAAACTGCCTGAGGCAAACTTTGATAAACGCTGTTATCCGTGGCCGCGATTAAGCGGCCAGAATAACTGACATCAATTTCACCAGCGAACCCCGACTCTTTTAACTGCTCAACAAAGTGCCGGTAGTTCTCTGGTAAAGCATTTTCAGCAGCAACCTTGGGTAATACTGTCATTTTTACAGGTGGTCCGCCAAATACATCCATGTCTCAATAACAGTATCAGGGTTCAGTGATACCGAATCGATTCCCTGCTCTACCAACCAGGCGGCAAAGTCAGGATGATCTGATGGTCCCTGACCACAAATACCAACGTACTTACCGCGTTTCTTTGCAGTCTGAATGGCCATTGCCAACAGCTTTTTCACTGCTTCATCACGCTCATCAAATAAATGTGCGATAACGCCGGAATCACGGTCTAGGCCTAAAGTTAACTGGGTTAAGTCGTTAGAGCCAATAGAGAAGCCGTCGAAGATATCGAGGAATTCGTCAGCCAGCAGAGCGTTAGAAGGCAGCTCGCACATCATAATAACGCGTAAGCCATTTTCGCCCTGAACCAGTCCCTGTTCGGCCAGAAGTTCAATAACCTTTCTGCCTTCTTCAAGGGTTCTTACAAATGGGATCATGATTTCGATATTGGTCAGACCCATGTCGTTACGAACGCGTTTAATTGCTTCACACTCCAGTGCAAAGCAGTCGCGGAATTCTTCAGAGATATAACGAGATGCACCACGGAAACCAAGCATTGGGTTTTCTTCGCCAGGTTCATACTGCTTTCCGCCAATAAGGTTGGCGTATTCGTTCGACTTAAAGTCAGACATACGAACAATGACACGCTCAGGCGAGAATGCGGCACCTAAGGTAGAAATGCCTTCAGCTAAACGTGCTACGTAATATTCGCGGGGACTGCTGTAGCCGGCCATCATGCTATCAATCGTCTTTTTCAGATCATCGCTTTGCTGGTCGTAATTTAGCAAGGCTTTAGGGTGAACGCCTATCATGCGGTTAATAATAAATTCCAGGCGAGCCAGGCCAATACCGGCATGCGGCAAGCTGGCAAAATCGAACGCTCTGTCCGGGTTACCCACGTTCATCATAATCTTTAACGGTAGGTCCGGCATAGCATCAATTTGTGACTCGGTGATATCGAAGTCCAGTTCACCCTGGTAGATATAACCGGTGTCACCTTCGGCACAGGAGACCGTAACCGCCTGCCCATTACTGATATGGTCAGTTGCATCGCCACAGCCTACAACCGCCGGAATGCCCAGTTCGCGTGCAATAATAGCGGCGTGACAAGTACGGCCACCACGGTTAGTAACAATTGCAGCTGCGCGCTTCATAATCGGTTCCCAGTCAGGGTCGGTCATATCGGTAACTAAAACATCGCCCGGCTGGACTTTATCCATTTCGCTAATGTCATTCAGCACACGAGCAACACCACGACCGATACGCTGGCCTATGGCACGTCCGGTGCAGACAACATCACTTTTCGCTTTTAGTGCAAAGCGCTCAATGGCCTGACCTTTTTGGTTTGACTGAACCGTTTCCGGGCGTGCCTGAACAATATAGAGCTTGCCGTCGATACCGTCTTTTGCCCACTCGATATCCATTGGACGACCGTAGTGTTCTTCTATAATCAGAGCCTGTTTAGCCAGGTTTTCAACTTCTTCATCGGTAATCGAGAAGGTTAGACTCTTCGACTTTTCGATGTCTTCAATGACTGTCTGCTTTCCATGCTCTCTGTCTTCAGAGAAAATCATTTGGATTTTTTTGCTGCCCAGCGTTCTGCGCAGTACTGAAGGACGACCTGCGTTTAACGTTGGCTTATGTACATAAAACTCGTCCGGGTTAACTGCGCCCTGAACGACCATCTCACCAAGACCGTAAGACGAGGTAATGAAAACCACATCGTCAAAGCCTGATTCAGTGTCAATGCTGAACATAACACCGGAAGACGCGATATCACTGCGTACCATTCGTTGTATACCAGCTGACAACGCGACTCCGCGGTGGTCGTAGCCCTGATGAACACGGTATGAAATAGCGCGGTCGTTAAACAAAGAAGCGAATACGTGCTTAATGGCTTCCATAACGCTACCCAGGCCACGTACGTTCAGGAAGGTTTCCTGCTGGCCGGCAAATGATGCATCCGGCATATCTTCAGCCGTTGCTGAGCTGCGTACCGCAAAGCTAAACTCGTCATTGTCCTCGCTAAGCTTGGAGAACGCATCTTTTATAGCCGCTTCAAATTCCGGCTGGAACGGTGTATCGATAATCCACTGACGAATTTCTTTACCCGCTTTTGCTAAGGCCTGAACATCGTCAACATCAAGTGTGTCGAGCAAATCGTGAATACGATCGTTTAAGCCGCTTTGCTCCAGAAACTGGTTATAGGCGTCTGCCGTTGTCGCAAAACCACCGGGAACTTCAACCCCTGCTCCGGCTAAGTTACTGATCATTTCACCCAGTGAGGCATTTTTCCCACCAACTCGGTTAACGTCCTGCATTCCAAGATCTTGGTACCAAACTACGTATTCTTGCACGTCACAATCCTTAATTGATTTTTTCGGCATGGAAGTGACTACTATTTTACACGCTGCGGCCCAACAAGTTAATATCGAACCTTCAATCGCTTAAAAAGAGATTCGCCTGTGCGCTATGCGTTTTACATTTCTGATGGTACGGCACTAACCGCGGAGGCCTTTGGTCACGCGCTTTTATCAATGTTTCCGGTTACTTTCGAACACAAAACACTGCCCTTTATCGATAATCAGAAAAAAGCCGATGAAGTGTGTAAAACAATAAAAAAAGCCGTTTCAGACAGTGGCGAGCCGCCTTTAATCTTCCATACCTTCGTAAATGAAAAACTTAAAGCAAAGATTACTGAGTGCGGCGGCATATGTTACGACTTTTTGGATCACTTCATCGCGCCAGTAGAAAAAGAGCTGGGAGTTAAAGCTGAGCCTAAAACGCATCGTACTCACGGCGTACATAAAAACTACAATTTCAGAATAGATGCAATTAATTATGCTCTGGATAACGACGACGGGAAACGCCTTAATCAACTGGATAAAGCCGACTTGATCTTAATTGGCGTGTCACGTACGGGGAAAACACCCACCAGCTTATACCTTGCCATGCAGTATGGTATTAAGGTTGCTAACTACCCGCTGACCGATGATGATGACTTTGAGCGGTTACAGTTACCTAAAGAGCTGAAGCTTCATCGCCATAAGTTATTTGGTCTAACTCTCTCTTCGCAACGGTTACATGAAATAAGAAGTCAACGACGTGAAGGCAGTCAATACGCCTCAATGGCTCAGTGCCGATTTGAACTAGCGGAAGTAGAAAGGCTTTATAGCCGGGAAGCCATACCCTTTATTAACTCAACGCACTATTCCGTGGAAGAAATTGCAGCAAAAATTCTGGCTAAGACAAACTTAGAGCGGCATCGCTATTAATGCCGCCCTATTATTTGTTCAAATTAAAACTTATTTAGCGTTGGTGCTTTCAAAGATCTTGTCTGCTGACGCTGCGACAAAACCGGTATACAGCTTGCCTTCTTCAATTTCGTAGCGCTTTGCGAATTCATAGAAGCAACTAGGAATTTCTACTGTTTTATCAGAAAACTCAACTGGGTGACGATCCGCCATAGTTGATGACTGTTCCAGGTAAACTTCCGGAGAGCCTTTAATTTCACCACCAGAGTCGTTCAGTTTGAAGCCATTGTCTTTCAACTTCTGGTTCACTTGCTCAAGAGACTCATAACCCGGCAGTTGATTCACGCTGACCGTGAAGTGGTTGGCGCAATAACCAAACGCTGCCATCCAGGCCGCGTACTCACTTTCTTCTAGCAAAGCCTGATAATCAGCCTGGCTGACTTTCCAGTGCGTACCAGAGTACAAGAAATCTGACTTTTTGGTGTCCTCAACTGACACTTGAGCCACCATTTCTTTCACTTTCTTTTGCAGTTCTTCGGAAAATTCAGCGGTCATCAACTCGCTGATGAAAACCTTTGGTAGCTCAGGGTCTTCATGCTCAAAATGTTTTGCACGAAGCTTCTTCGCTTCAAAGTGGTAATCACCACCTTCTTTGTAGCCCAAATCTAAGAAATGCTGAGCCAATACTTCTAAACCTACCGGGCTAATATCAAAGGTACGAAAAGCAACGTGATCATTCACGATCGGGTGCCCTTCTCCTAAAATTTGATGAACCTTCTTTGCTGAAGGCGTACGTGATAAATAATCTTGCCACAAGTTTTCAAATAACACTTCTACCTGTTGCGACATACAACAATATACCTCTTAAATAATCGGTTAAAGGAGACTATCAGCCCTCGCCGTTGCGGGCTGCTTTTAATGACTCGGCGACTAAGAACGCCAATTCTAACACTTGATCAGCGTTCAGTCGCGGATCGCATTGTGTGCGATAACGGCTGGATAAATCCGCTTCACTGATACGGTAAGCGCCACCGGTACATTCAGTAACATCTTCCCCTGTCATTTCTAAGTGAATACCACCAGGGTAAGTGCCTTCCGCCTGATGAATGGCAAAGAAATGTCTTAATTCTTTATGTATGGCATCGAAATTACGAGTTTTCAGACCGTTATCTGCTTTAATCGTATTGCCGTGCATTGGGTCGCTGGACCACACTACGTTACGGCCTTCCTGCTTAACGCGACGCACTAGTTCCGGCAGCTTATTGGCCAGGTTATCAGCACCCATACGGGTAATAAGCGTTAAGCGACCCGGCTCGTTATCAGGGTTCAGTATGTCGAGTAGTGCAATAAGCTCGTCCGCTGGCATGGTTGGACCTACTTTTACACCAATCGGGTTATGAATACCGCGCATAAACTCAACATGGGCTTGATCCAGTTTACGGGTGCGCTCACCAATCCAGACCATGTGCGCAGAGCAGTCGTACGGAAGCCCTGTTAAAGTATCTGTGCGTGTCAAGGCTTGCTCGTAAGGCAACAGCAAGGCCTCATGAGAGGTAAACAGTGATGTCTCATGAATGGTTGCGTTGTTATCTGCGTTTATTCCCAATACTTCCATAAAACGCAAAGCAGACTGTATTTCTTCAGCAATTTGCTGGTAGCGTTCCTTTAACGGATTTGACGCCAGGAAACTCAAGTTCCATTTGTGCACTTTGTGTAAGTTGGCCAAGCCACCCTGTGCAAACGCACGAAGCAAGTTTAAAGTTGCTGCAGAGTGATGATATGCCTTAAGCATTCGCTCAGGGTCAGGTTGACGCGCCGCATCGACAAACTCTGATCCGTTAATGATATCGCCACGATAGCTGGGCAGGCTTAAATCACCAACAGTTTCAAAGTCGCTTGAACGCGGTTTGGCGTACTGCCCCGCCATACGCGCTACCTTTGTCACCGGACAGGAGCCTGCAAACGTCATCACAATGGCCATCTGCAGAATTACTTTAAAAGTGTCACGAATTTTGGGGGCGTTAAAATCATTAAAAGATTCTGCACAATCGCCGCCCTGAAGAAGGAAGCCTTCTCCTTCACAGACATTTTTCAGCTGGTTCCTTAGCGCCCGTATTTCTTCAGCGAATACAAGAGGCGGAAACTGACTCAGCTGCTGTTCTACAGCGTGTAATTGCGACGGATCTGAATACTTCGGCTGTTGTTCAATTGGCTTATCGCGCCAACTGCGCGCACTCCACTGGGCCATAACAAAAATTTATCCGCTTTATCGGTGAGTAAGAATTAAGAATGTACCGCTGTATCCCTTGAAAAGCAACGACTAACGCCGTTGCTCAAGAGCATGAATACGCTCATCCAAAGGTGGATGACTCATAAACAATTTCGATATCGTCGAGCGTTTACCGTTAATACCGAACGCTAGCATGGTACCGTCAAGCTGTGACTCTTTGCCTTGTTGTAAGCGGCGTAAAGCGGCAATCATCTTTTGTTTACCAACTAAGTCCGCAGAGCCCGCATCAGCTCTAAATTCCCGCTGCCGCGAGAACCACATAACAATCGTGCTGGCTAATACCCCAAAGACAATTTCAAGAAGCATAACAACGCCATAATAAGCAAAGCCGCCACCTCGTTGATTATCACCACCACGCATCAACGCGCTGGCAATGATCCGTGCAAAAAACATTACGAAGGTGTTGATTACGCCCTGAATTAACGTCAGCGTTACCATATCGCCGTTAGCAATGTGGCTCACTTCGTGCGCCAGAACGGCTTCAACTTCATCGGCATTCATGTTTTGTAATAAGCCGGTGCTAACCGCAACTAAAGAAGCATTTTTACTGCGCCCGGTAGCAAAAGCATTAGGTTCTGGGGACTGATAAACCGCGACTTGAGGCATAGGAAGTCCGGCTTTTTGTGCCTGCTGTTGTACTGTGCGAAGCAGCCATTCTTCAGACTGGTTCTGTGGTTGCTCGATAACCCGGGCACCGGTTGAGCGCAAAGCCATCCAGCGTGAGATCCAAAGCGATACAAAAGCACCACCAAAACCAAACAACGCACAGAAGACTAACAGTCCGACTGACCCCTGAGCATCAATGCCGGTTGCTGCTATCACAATATTAAAGACCACACTAACGACCAGTAAAATGGCCAGGTTAGTGGCTAAAAACAGCAAAATTCTTTTCATTATCCATACTCCAGAGGGAACTTAATCTGCTAAGTTATGTGGGGTTATTTCGTCAAATTTCAATCGTGTTTGTGGAAATAAATGGTCAAATCTTTTTCCGACCAATCGGGTACGTAAGGTATATAAGCAAGCTCCTGAGTGCAGAGCAATTCTCGTAATGAGGCTAGATTTTCTTCTTGTCTTGGCATTGGTTCTGGAGCCGTTTGTACAGCTATCCATCCAACAACGTCACAACCTTCTTGTCGTATTGACTGAAGGCTAAGCAAGGCGTGATTCAGGCAGCCCAGTTTTAGTCCAACCACCAAAATGACTCGGGCGTTAATATCTTTTACTACCTCAGGCATACGTAACCCCGGGGCCAACGGCAGTTGCCAGCCTCCTGCTCCCTCAATCACCAGGCTGTCAATCGGTTGCTGACGAAACCACTCAACCGCGGTTACTAATTTTTCCTTCTCTATTACAACATTGTTATCAGTAGCCGCGATATGTGGCGCAATAGCCGCTTCAAAAGTATAAGGGTTAACCCTGTCATAATCGAAGGCTGTATTACTGTGTTGCATTAAATTTAGTGCATCCTCATTCACTAACTGACCGTTTTGCCAGTGACAGCCTGAAGCTACCGGCTTCATTACAGCGACATTTTTTTTGCGCTTAACTAAGTTTTGAACAAAAGCACATGCAGCAACGGTTTTTCCTGCGTCGGTGTCCGTTCCGGTAATAAAGTAAGTGTTCATATTAACCTAAACTCAATGTCACTTAATTAATTTAATATTAAGAACTGACCATTCAAGTGGCAGTCCCTCTGTTGTTCTATAGCTTTCAAATGCATCTTCAAGCTGTTGCAAGCGCCCTCTGGTCATCAAACCGGAAGTATTCGTGCGTCTGACATAGTTGGCACCAACGCCTTTAATACTTCCCATAAGATCGCGTGAGTTAGCAAAGTATTGAGTGTGTTTTTCCAGTTTAAAGTCGGCAAACTCCCAGTTAAACAAACGCACTTCGCGCTCTACCTTCTGCGGAGAATGAAATGTCTGAGTGTGTTGCCTGTCATCAACTGCATTCCAACTCTTAATAAATGAACTGAAAGTCCCTTCCACAACGGTATTAATTGTTGCAACACCGCCAGGTTTTAGAACGCGGTAAGCCTCGCCCATGGCTTTCTCTAAATGATGTACCCATTGCACTGATAAATTAGCAAAAAGCCAGTCAACGGAATGAGTACTGACAGGCAGTGCTTCCCATTCACCATTAAGCCAAACCTGGTTCGGGTAATTGCTTGCTGCAGTCGCCAGCATCCCTGGAGCAATATCAACACCAATATAGTGTTCGGTCAGGGGCAATAGGTGAGCCGTAGTAGATGCCGGCCCGCAGCCGACATCCAGCAAAACAGCTGCATTGTGAGGTCCAAGCCTCAACAGACTGTCCGCCGTCAGCCGCTGGATATCGTCATGCTGATGATAGTGCTTAGCTGCTTTGTTGAACTGACGCGCAACAGCTTGCTGAAAATTCATGGGCTTCATAGATTGTAGCGGATCCTGTCTACAACCTGCCAAAAGGTTTCAAGAGCCACCGGCGGCATATCGGAAGTTAAACTGAAGCGAATACGGGAAGTCCCAACAGGCACCGTTGGTGGACGGATTACGCTGCATAGGTAGCCGTTAGCCTGTAACTGCTTAGACACAGCCAACGCTTCGGTATCGGAGTTGAATAGCCAGGTTTGTATTGCGGTATTCGAATCGATTGTTTTTAAGTTGCGTTGCTTCATTTGCTCACGAAAGTAATGAATACGGCTAGCTAGCTGGTCGCGTCGTTCATCACCTTCTGCGCTGCGTACAATTTCGATTGAAGACTTTATTGCTGCAGCCTGGGCCGGCGGCATAGCGGTCGAATAGATATAGTCGCGACAAAATTGAATCAAGCTTTCAATCTCATCGTCTTCGGCACAGACAAATGCCCCGCCAACACCCAGAGCTTTACCAAAAGTTCCGGTGAGCACATCGACAGCGTCTGAGCCAGCAGTTGTTGATCCTTTTCCTTCAGAACCATAGGCACCGAGCCCATGCGCATCATCCAGCATTACTTTTATGCCATATTGTTGCTTTAAGGAGGCCAGTTGTGTCAAATCACAGGCGTCACCGTCCATACTAAAAACGCCTTCAGTAACCAACCAGTCACCGGCATTTGCTTTATCGACGATCGGCAAAGGTTGATTGTGGGGGTAGCGCTTAAACTGCGCCTCGCTATGCTGCATACCGTCAATAATTGAGGCGTGAACCAGCTTGTCTGCAAAGATCTTTTTTTGCTTATCTACCAGGGTTGTCAGTACGCCATGATTGGCAGCAAAGCCTGAGTTGAACAGCAAAGCTCTGGATTTTCCTAGCCAGTCAGACAGCAGCTCTTCCAGTTCCCGATGGGCACTGCAGTAGCCACTGAGTAAAGGCGAGCCTGTACTGCCAACCCCCCAAATATCAACAGCCTGCTTAAACGCCTGCCGTATGTTCCGGTGCTGGCTTAGCCCAAGATAATCATTGGTGCTAAAATTTAGCTTCCATTGAGCGTCAGAGCTTCGCTCTTTTCGCACACGGAAAAGCGAAGAAGCCCTTCGCTCTTTCAGACGATGTTGATATCCGGACACGGCCTTTTCCACTATGAAGCGTCGTAATAGCGCACAGGGTTATGCTGTTCCTGAATAGCGTCCTCTATTACGGCTGTATGGACTTCATCATCATAGCCATCACGTTGTTCAGGCGTTATTCCAAGGCGCTCAAACAAACGTAAATCTGCATCTGCCTCAGGGTTGGCTGTGGTCAGAAGTTTTTCACCATAAAAGATTGAGTTAGCACCAGCTAAGAAGCATAACGCCTGCATTTCATCGTTCATGTCTTCGCGACCAGCAGACAAACGCACGTGCGAGGCCGGCATTAAAATACGGGCGACCGCAACCGTTCTTACAAACTCAAAATTATCTAAGTCTTCTAACTTAGCGAAAGGCGTACCTTCCACTTTTACCAGCATATTAATGGGAACACTTTCTGGATGCTTAGGCAGGTTAGCCAACTGTACGAGTAAAGACGCGCGATCAGTCACACTCTCACCCATGCCAACAATACCGCCCGCGCAGACTTTCATCCCCGCGTCACGAACATTATTCAGGGTATTCAGGCGGTCCTGATAAGTTCGGGTCGTAATAATGTCACCATAAAACTCTGGTGAGGTATCCAAATTGTGATTGTAATAATCGAGCCCCGCCTGCTGCAGCATTTTCGCCTGTTCATTGCTTAGCATGCCAAGTGTCATGCAGCTTTCTAAGCCTAATGCTTTGACGCCTTTAATCATTTCAATAACGTAAGGCATGTCGCGATCTTTAGGGTTACGCCATGCGGCGCCCATACAAAAACGGCTGGCGCCCTTCTCTTTTGCTGCCTGAGCTTCTGCCAATACACTTTCTACAGCCATCAAACGCTCACGATCCAGCCCCGTGTGATAATGCGCGCTTTGCGGACAGTATTTACAGTCTTCGGGGCAAGCACCGGTTTTAATCGACAGCAAGGTACTGACCTGAACTTCGTTCGGGTTAAAGTGCTGGCGATGCACGGTTTGCGCTTCAAAAACTAAGTCATTTAGTGGCTTTTGTAACAGCTCCTGAACCTCTTCAATGGTCCAGTCATTGCGAACTTGTGACATGGTAAATCTCATATGCTTGGCAAATTATGGTCGACTAGAATAATTCAGCTCGATACACTGTCAATATACTTTGCATTCCATACTTTACAACAGATTACTTTATGACCATAAGCGATATTGAGTTTGATCGCCAGCATATTTGGCACCCCTACACTTCTATGCTGAACCCATTACCAGCCTATAAAGTCGAGTCTGCAGAAGGTTGTAGGCTCACTCTTCAAAACGGAGCTCAGGTAATTGATGGAATGTCCTCCTGGTGGGCCGTCATTCACGGGTACCGTAATCCGCGCCTAGATGCTGTGGCACACAACCAAATCGACAAGATGAGCCACGTTATGTTTGGCGGTATCACTCACCAGCCCGCGATAGATCTTGCCAGGCGCCTTGTTGATTTGACGCCTGCTGCACTAGAGCGAGTATTCATTGCCGACTCCGGTTCTGTAAGTGTTGAAGTCGCGATAAAAATGGCACTGCAGTTTTGGCTGGCACAAGAGCGTCCGGAAAAGCATCGCCTGCTGACAGTAAAAGGCGGATACCATGGTGACACCTTTAAAGCGATGTCAGTCTGTGATCCTGTCAACGGGATGCATCATCTGTTTAACAAAACGATTAACTCACAGCTTTTTGCGGATGCGCCGACATTAACCCCCAATGACGAATGGACAGACGACGCAGGTCAGCAGCTTCGACTTTGGTTTGAACAGTTTCATGGTGAGCTTGCGGCGGTAATACTTGAACCTATTGTTCAGGGCGCTGGCGGCATGCGGTTCTATCACCCGGAATATTTGAAACTCATACGCAAACTTTGTGATGACTACAACGTGTTGCTCATTGCCGATGAAATTGCCACGGGCTTTGGTCGCACCGGTAAATTATTCGCATGTGAGCACGCCGACATCACGCCTGATATTCTTTGTGTGGGTAAAGCACTTACCGGCGGCTACATGACTTTAGCTGCTACGCTAACCACGAAAAATGTAGCGGAAACCATTGGTCAGGGCCCCGGCGGTGGCGCTTTGATGCATGGCCCTACGTTTATGGGAAATCCCTTAGCGTGCGCGGTCGCGGCAGAGTCATTAGCCATTATTGCTGAAGGTAACTGGCAGCAACAGGTTAATAAAATAGAAGAACAGTTAAAGAATGAACTTCTTCCATTAACGGAATATGATTCAGTAAAAGACGCACGTGTCTTTGGGGCTATTGGCGTACTGGAAATGCACCAGCCTATTGACGTAGCCAGTGCACAAAAACGGTTTATTGAATTAGGTGTCTGGATCCGGCCTTTCGGGCGTTTACTTTATATTATGCCGCCCTACATTATTACAGCAGAAGAGCTTAGCCGGCTGACGTACGCAATGAAAGACTATGTTAAAAATCAGGACAACGGCAACGATTAGAAGCCAAAGAAATAAAGCGACAAGCCACCTAAGCAACTCATGATTAGTATCATAATATTAATCCACAAATGCTGTTTATCCTGACGGAAAAGAACGTAATTGAGAACAAAGCTAAGCAGACTAACAAACAGTCCAATAACTAAAAGTATGACGAATAAGTCACCTAAAGTAATGTGCCAATAGTCACGTACCGAAATACCGAAAATTTCGGTCAGAATGGTATTACGTTCAGGTTTTGCATAATTGAAAACAATAGCGGCAACCACAAAGATCAGCCAGCCAAAAATGGACAGCCATCCCAGAATACGAGACCAAAATGGTACCCGCTTTAAATCCTCTAAGGATCCCCTTTTCATAATTTTTCTCTCTGTTCTCAGGGGTTATACTTGAGTCTGCGCCAAACCGAGGTAACATAGCAACCTTTCTATAGCAAAATAGTGTAAATTTCGGAGAAAACCAACTCATGTCGTATGCTTCTGTAGTGGATGTTCTGGCAGGAAAAATTGCTGTCGATGAAACCGTCACAGTCCGGGGCTGGGTGCGCACTCGCCGTGACTCAAAGGCCGGTATTTCCTTTATTAACCTGCATGATGGCTCGTGCTTCGATGCCATTCAGGCCGTTGTTCCCGCAGAACTCCCCAATTACAGCAATGAAGTGCAGAAGCTGACAACCGGTTGTTCTGTTGCTATTACGGGTGTTGTTGTTCCTTCTCAGGGCAAAGGCCAGTCATTTGAATTGCAGGCGACGAAAGTTCATGTCTATGGTTGGGTTGAAGATCCGGACACCTACCCTATGTCGCCCAAGCGTCATAGCATGGAATATTTACGCGAATACGCTCACCTGCGTCCTCGCACCAACATTACCGGTGCCGTTATGCGGGTACGTAACGCCTTATCTCAGGCGGTTCATCGCTTCTTTCACGAGCAAGGGTACCTTTGGGTAAGCACGCCTATTATCACCACCTCGGATTGCGAAGGTGCCGGCGAGATGTTCCGTGTTTCAACGTTAGATATGCTGAATATTCCGAAAACAGACAAAGGCGAAGTCGACTTTTCTGAAGACTTTTTTGGGAAAGAAGCTTTTCTGACGGTTTCAGGCCAGCTGAACGTTGAATCTTACGCGTGTTCATTATCCAAGGTTTACACCTTTGGTCCGACATTCCGGGCAGAAAACTCAAACACCAGCCGCCACTTGTCTGAGTTTTGGATGGTGGAGCCAGAGTTGGCGTTTGCAACACTAGACGACATAGCAGGCTTAGCTGAAGCCATGCTGAAATATGTCTTTAAAGCCATACTTGAAGAGCGCCCGGACGACATGGCGTTCTTTGCTGAGCGCATTAACCCGGACGCTATCAGCCGTTTGGAAGCCATTGTTAATAACGATTTCGTGCATATGGATTACACCGATGCTATCGAAATTTTAAAGAACTGCGACAAGAAGTTTGAGTATCCGGTTGAATGGGGTGTGGATTTACAATCAGAGCACGAACGCTATTTAGCCGAAGAACATGTGGGCGCACCGATTATTCTGAAAAACTACCCGCGTGACATAAAAGCCTTTTATATGCGCCAAAACGAAGACGGTAAAACCGTTGCTGCAATGGACGTTCTGGCTCCGGGTATTGGTGAAATCATTGGTGGCTCGGCACGTGAAGAACGCCTTGACGTTCTTGATCAGCGAATTGAAGAAATGAACCTGCCAAAAGAAGAATACGGTTTCTACCGTGATTTACGTCGTTACGGTACTGTTCCTCACGCAGGTTTTGGTCTGGGCTTCGAACGCTTAGTGGCTTATGTCACTGGTGTGCAAAATATTCGCGACGTGATTCCATTCCCACGCGCTCCGAAAAGTGCTGAATTTTAATCCAGCACCAGGTCGTTGCCGTTTATAAAGAACGGTGACGGATCTTTTTGTGGTTTTACTGGCGTAGGGACAGCAGGAGTCCCTACGTACAGAAAGCCGACAATGGCATCATCTACTGATAACCCTAACTGTTCCTTAATAAATTCATCCTCGGCCATCCATCCCGTACGCCAAATTGCCCCAATACCTTGAGCAAAAGCAGCTTGTTGCATGCCGTGAGTGGCGCAGGCGACCGTACAAAGTTGCTCATCACGCGGGACTTTTTTGTGGTCGTGGAACCGTAAACAGGACACTATGACTAACGGCGCACGAAAAGGTAACTGCCCTGCCTGTTCGACGACCGTTTCGGAAAAGTCGTTAAGCCGAGCGGCCTGCTGGTAAATGTCCGCCAGAACTTGTCTTTCTTTGCCCTGAAACTGAATAAATTGATAAGGCGTTAGCCCCATATGGTCAGGCGCCCTAACAGCAGCGGCCTGTATTAACTTTAACTGTTCTTGTGTAGGCCCCGGCTCGTTTAAACGCGGCATAGAGGAACGAGTTGTTAACAATTCTTCGGCTTTCATACATCAACCTTTTTCAATGTGTAACGCTTAGTTACATTCTCTGACTGGTCTGTCGCTCAGACATTCGATATGCTAAGGCCAATTTAAATTAGCAAACGAGAATTAATATGCGTTCAGTCGGGTCAATCTTCAGTTATTTGTGGAAAATAATCAACGGTACTCGCAAGTTCATTTTGAACCTTGTGTTTTTTATTATTTTAGCAATTTTTATTGCCAGCTTGATGCAGGGAGAAGATCCTATTGAAGTTCCTGAAAATGGAATTATGGTTCTTAACCCAAACGGAATGTTAGTTGAAGAAAAAACCTGGGTTGACCCTTTTAATAAGTTTCTAAGCGAAGCTATGGGTAGTGGAGACGAAGTTCCTGAAGTGCTTTTGTCTGATGTTATCGACTCAATTGAGAAGGCTAAAACCGACGAACGTATCGGAGCCCTCTACCTGAATCTTCAGAACTTATACCCTAGTGGTTTGAATAAACTGCGTGCAGTTGCTGATGCATTAAATGATTTCCGTACCTCCGGGAAGCCAATTATCAGTAATGCTGACTACTATATGCAACACCAGTATTACCTGGCGGCTCATGCCGATCAGCTTTATCTTAACCCAATGGGAGCGGTTGTTTTCGAAGGGCTTGATTATACTCAGGTT
>JBNJGQ010000027.1:6964-22105 GCA_051747845.1 Pseudomonadota bacterium | reverse complement strand
GTCATTATTCCAAACCATCACCTGGAAACACCGCATTTTGAAGTTTTACGAATTCGTGATGACGAAGTTCCTGAATCAGCAAGTTTTGAGTTGGTGCAAAAACCAGAGCAAACAGAGTCTACAGTTTCTATTACCCTGACTCAGGATAAAGCTAAGTTTGAAGAGCCAGCATTAAAAGGCCTTCAGGCTCCAAGTGCAGCGCCTACCCCGGCGCCAAAAGTTGAAGCTAAAAAACCAGCTCAACCTCCGTTACTGACTCGTTTGAAGACTTGGTTCTCAGGTTTATTTGGTTCAGATAAAGAAGAAAGCCAGGCCGAAGCAAATAAAAACAAACAAAGAACTTCGCAGAATCAACGCAACCAACAACGTCGAGGCCGTAACCGTCGCTCTGGTAACCGTCAGCAACGCGGGCGCAATCAGTCGACAGCCAACAAAGAGGAGCCAAACAAAGAAGCGGCTTCTACAACGGAAGAAAAGTCGGCCGATTCGCGTGATGATGCGGGAACTCGTAACACACGTAACCGGAATGACCGCAGACGTCGTGGGCGCAGTAATAAAACGAACCAGACACCAAAAGCTGAAGCGGCTAAGAGTGATCAAGCAAGTACTGCGGCTGAACCAGAAAAAGCCAAAGAACCAAAAGCACCTCAGGATAAACCTCGCCGTCAGCGTAAGCCGATTGAAAAGTCAGTTAGAGCTTCATCTGTCGGGGATACAGTAAAAGCAAACGAGGCTAAGCAAGAGGAACAAAGCTCTGAGCAGGTCAGTGCCGACAATAGTTCTCAAAAACAAACAACGGCAAAAGAAAAACCAGCACAGCAAAGCAGCTCCGGTAAAAGTGAGAACAAAGCAATTTCTGATAAGGTGCTTGATCCACGCATCCAGGCTGCCGCCGAGCTCATACAAAATCAGGCTCAGTCAAAAGCCGATGATGAAAAACATGAAGAGCCTCAAGCTTCAGTAGAAAAAGCTAAACCGGAAAGCGCGGAGCAAGAAGAAAAGACCAAAGAAGCCGTTTCTGATAATGCGCCTCAGTCTGAAAGTAAAGCAGAAACTCCGGTTGATAAAACTGAAGTGCCTACGCCAGCAGAGCCAGCTAATACAGCTGAACCTGAAGCATCTGATGAAGCGCCAAAGCCCGTAGAAAAAGAAAAGCCAGTAAAAGAAGAAGCTGAGCCAAAAGCAAACGAAGAAAAGAAAGGTCGAGATCGCTCTCGCCGTTCTCCTCGCCACCAGCGTGCTGCGGGTCAAAAGCGCAAGCAACAAGGTAAGGCCGAGGCCGTTATACCAAATCGTTCTTTAAGCGGCTCATCCTTTTCAGCCATGACTAAAGCAACTGCAGTAGAGCGCACCGAAGACTTTAAAGCGTTACCTGTTGCACAAGCTACCAGTCGCCCAGAGTTTACTAAGGACAGTCGTGTAGCGAGTATTTCTCAGGCCCGCTCTAGTTCTTATGCTGAAATGGCGAAATGTGACTAAGGGTATTTGAGCAATAAAAAAGGTCGGTAGTTATACGCTACCGACCTTTTTTTATCTCTGGAGTTTGAGCTTCTTACTGCTTAATAGTAATCAATGCGCGGTTCTTTTCTAAGGTTTTTGCGCCTATACCTTTCACATCAAGCAGTTGCTCAACTTCAGTAAAGCCACCTAATTGCTCACGTAACTCGATAATTTGTTCGGCTCGCTTCATGCCTACACCAACGAGAACATCGGAAATTTCCTGAGCGGAGCTGGTATTGATGTTAACGGTTTTTACGTTGGCATCCTGCACTACTGGTGATGCAGTTGCTATAGCTGTCATCGAGTTAGCTTGTGCACCACAAACCCAAAAGAGTGATGCTCCTAACAGTACGGATAATAATTTTAGCTTCATAGTATCTATTCCCTTCGATAAAATCACTGCGTCACTGCAGTAGAGATACTATAGCTGAACTTTTTTATCGTCTGGCGAGATTACGACATTATCAGGCGTTAAGTAGGTTACTCTCCTATGGAAGCTAAGATTTGCGCCACTGTCTCTGTAGGGCTCTCTGAACGCGTTATTGGACGCCCGATAACCATGTAGTCAACACCCGCTCGCATCGCATCCTTAGGGGTCATTACTCGTTTCTGATCGTCCGTTGCACTATTGGCAGGTCTTATCCCCGGCGTAACCAATTTAAATGACTCACCAAGTGCATTTTTAAGCATGCGTGCTTCTTGTGCAGAGCATACAACACCGTCTAAGCCAGCTTTGTGTGACAACTTCGCTAAATTAAGCACCTGCTGTTCTGCCGGTATTTGAATACCAATATCAGCAAGATCAGCATCACTCATACTGGTCAGTACCGTTACTGCAATTAGCAATGGCGGATTATCGAAAGGCTCAAGTGCATCTTTAGCCGCTTTCATCATGTCACTTCCGCCACTGGCGTGAACATTGACAATATCGACACCGATTTTAGCCGCCGAAGTGACAGCTTTAGCAACTGTATTGGGAATATCGTGAAATTTTAAATCCAGAAAAACGGAAAAGCCTTGTTCTACTTGCTTGCGCACCCATTCAGGGCCAATCGAGGTAAACAACTCCTTTCCGACCTTAAGTCCAACTTGCCCGGAAGGAAGTTTGCTGACTAACTGGTCAGCTTCATTCTGTGTCTGGCAATCTAAAGCTACGTATATTTTCGGCAATGCCATGTCTTATTCACCATCTAATCCAAAAATAGGTTTTGTTGTCGACCAACTCTTACAGGAAGGACAACGCCAATACAAAGTATGCCCTGAGAAACCGCAATGACGGCACTTATAATTTGGTCTCTGCACTATGTGTTCGTGCACCATTTTCTGCAGCCTACGAAGACTGTCACGGGCATTGCCAACATCAGCGGCCCGGATGTGAAGACCCATTAAATAATGGAACCCTCGCATCGTTGGATGCTGCTCTAACACCTGAGTCATAAAGTGCTCAGCGTCCTCAATGCTTTGAGATTCGCAAATTTTTTCAGCGAGCGTAATTGCAGCCGTTATTCCGGCGTTTTGTTCGACACAGGTATGGAGAAACTCGATAAAGGTATGAGTATCAGAAGTTTTTTCAAATGCTTCTTCTAATAACGGTACGGTTTCGCAGACAAAGGATTTATCTTGCTCAAATACTCGGGTCAGATAATTAATAGACTCACTGTACTCCCCTTCTTTCATATAAATTTTACCCAGGGAAAGTACGGCACGAACACAATTATCATCATGTTTTAATGCTTTATTATAATGCTTTATTTTACTGTTGGTATTGTCATCTAACTCTGCAAGTTCGCAATAAAGTTGCGCCAGAACCACTCGAGCTTCCGGGTCTTGCTTAGATAGCCGTAAGGCGATTTTTATCGCTTTATCCCACTCATGGGTAGATTCGTACAGCTCCAGAAGGTGCTTCTGGCTTTTCTCCCGAAACAGTTTGTAACTTTGCAAGCCAGCAAACATTTGTTCAGCACGGTCGTAAATCCCGGCAGAGAGGTAATCTTTTCCTAACTCATACATAGCCGTTAAACGGTCGTGTTCAGATAAATTAGGAAGTGATGTCAGGTTCTTATGAATTTTTATCGCTCGGTCTACTTCCCCCCGACGACGAAATAACTTTCCTAAAGTCCAGTGGGTTTCAATAGTTTCGCTATCGACATCTAATAATTCAACAAACAAGTCGACGGCTTTGTCTGGCTGGTCTGACAATAAAAGATTGATACCAGTGGCATACTGTTTGGAAAATCGCTTCTGTTCTTTTCGCTCTTCTGTACGAACACTGTTACGACCCATGAACCAGCCATAGGCAGCAGCAATTGGTAGAAGCAGGAAAAGAAGCTCTAGCATGAGCTATTAACTCTCTTTATCCAATTTATTGACGCGTCTAAGCAGGCGATTATAACGATAACGCCAGGACAGACTCGACAGGAAAAGCAGGAGAATACCAACAACAAACCCGCTACCAAAAAAGATAGCCAGTAATGACGCGACAGCCATTTCAGTTTGCAGCACCAACAAGTTCACTATAACGGTTTGTGGGTTCTGGGCACCAAAAGCCATTGCTAAAAGAAATATGAGTAATACAGGAATGAGAATAAGCAGCTTCTTCAGCATAATCGCTTACCTGTTAGTTATAAAAAAACGGCATGCCAGTATAGCATGCCGTTTTTATCAATCGAGCTTAAAAACTAACTTAACGTATCGACCCTCTCGCGAAGCTCTTTGCCCGCCTTAAAATGCGGTACATACTTACCGTCTAACTCAACGGCTTCACCCGTTTTCGGGTTACGACCTACACGAGGAGCCCGATAATGCAGAGAGAAGCTTCCAAACCCTCGAATTTCTACGCGCTTACCTTGTGACAAGGACTGCACCATCTGTTCAAGAATTTCTTTTACCGAAGCTTCAACCTGCTTAGGAGGTAACTCGTGTTTCAAAGTTAACCTTTCAATCAGCTCTGATTTAGTCATCATTACCTCCTCTAATCAACTGCATAAGTGCAGGAAATTATTCGTCGTCAGTTTTTGCAGCTTTGAAGGCTTCAGCCATTGCGCTGTTAAGACCGCCGCTTTCCTGTTGCTTGTTAACGCTCTCAACCGCTTCTTTCTCTTCTGCTTCGTCTTTCGCTTTGATAGACAAGCTCAGAGTACGGTTTTTGCGATCAACGCCCATGAAGCGAGCTTCAATAGAGTCACCAACGCTTAGTTCAGTACTTGCATCTTCAACACGCTCACGTGAAATGTCTGCCGCACGAACATAGCCTTCAACGCTTTCAGCTAATTCTACTTTAGCGCCTTTCGCGTCTACTTCAGTAACTGTACCTGTAACAATAGCACCTTTTTTATTGGCTGCCAGGTAGTTATTGAATGGGTCTTCTTCAAGCTGCTTGATACCTAGTGAAATACGCTCACGTTCAGCATCAACCTGCATAACTACAGCGGTAACTTCTTCACCTTTTTTGTAGTCACGAACGGCTTCTTCGCCAGTCGCGTTCCAGCTAATGTCTGACAAGTGAACCAAACCATCAATACCGCCGTCAAGACCGATAAAGATACCGAAGTCAGTGATTGACTTGATCTTACCAGTAACTTGTTCGCCTTTATTGTGGTTCTTAGCAAACTCTTCCCATGGGTTTGGTTTGCACTGTTTAAGGCCTAATGAAATACGACGACGTTCTTCGTCAATTTCCAGAACCATAACTTCCACAGTGTCGTCCAGGTTAACCACTTTAGAAGGATGAACGTTTTTGTTTGTCCAGTCCATTTCTGATACGTGTACCAGACCTTCTACACCCTCTTCGATTTCGACGAAGCAACCGTAATCAGTCAAGTTCGTAACACGACCAGTTAAACGGTGACCTTCTGGGTAACGGTTTGCGATATCTGCCCATGGATCTTCGCCTAATTGCTTAAGGCCAAGAGATACACGAGTGCGCTCACGATCAAACTTCAATACTTTAACAGTGATTTCATCGCCAACGTTTACGATTTCACTTGGGTGCTTAACGCGTTTCCAAGCCATATCGGTAATGTGCAATAAGCCATCGACGCCGCCTAAATCTACGAATGCGCCGTAGTCAGTCAGGTTCTTAACGATACCCTGAACTTCCTGACCTTCTTGCAAGTTTTCAAGCAACTCTTCACGCTCTGCACTGTTTTCTTTCTCAATAACAGCACGGCGAGAGACAACAACGTTGTTACGTTTTTGATCAAGCTTGATAACTTTGAATTCTAAATCTTTGTTTTCCAGGTGCGTTGTTTCACGTACTGGACGTACATCAACCAGTGAACCAGGCAAGAATGCGCGAACGCCGCCTAAGTCTACTGTGAAGCCACCCTTAACCTTACCAGAAATAATACCGATAACGGTTGCATTGTCTTCGTGTGCTTTTTCAAGCTGCAGCCATGCTTCGTAACGTTTCGCTTTTTCGCGAGACAGAATGGTTTCACCAAAGCCGTCTTCTACTGCATCAAGGGCTACGTCAACTACGTCGCCGACGCTGACTTCTAATTCACCTTCTGCATTACGGAACTGTTCTGCTGGAATCGCGCTTTCTGATTTAAGACCTGCGTCTACTAAGACCAAATCTTTTTCGATGGCAACGATAGTACCTTTAACAATGGAGCCCGGGCGTGTTTCAACTTCCTTTAGGCTTTCTTCAAATAATTCTGCAAAATTTTCTGACATAGTGATTAACTTCGCTTATAAATAAGACGTCCACTGAACTTCCGTATACAGCGGGGTTATTAAAAAAGTCTGTTTGCTTCCTTACAACAGACGCCTAATTAAGGTCACATGACCCTAGCTAGTCTTTGAGAGTTTGCTATGAGCAAACATCAATACTTGTTCCAACACGTCGTCTATCGGCGTATCGGTGGAATCCAGATATAACGCATCCTCGGCTGGCTTAAGTGGGGCCACCGAGCGATTCGTATCTCGATCATCTCGTTCTTTTATTTCGTTCACTAATTGATCAATATTAGCATCAAAACCTTTTCCCTTCAATTGCTCAAAGCGTCGCCTTGCGCGCTCTTCGGCTGAAGCAGTTAAAAAGATTTTTGCATCGGCATCAGTAAACACCACGGTTCCCATATCACGGCCATCGGCCACTAGCCCCGGAAGTTCTTTAAAGCCGCGCTGGCGGCGCAGAAGCGCTTCCCGTACTCTTGGTAGAGCGGCGATCTTAGACGCCATATTACCCACCTGTTCAGTTCGGATCGTCATGGTGACATCCTCACCTTCAAGAATGATATGCGTTAATGAACGTTCTTCTTCCGCTTCAAACTTCACGTCCAGGTGCGCCGCTAAAGCCACCAGGCTCTCTTCATCTTCCGGCGTAAAATCGTGATGCAAAGCCGCTAATGCCAGCACGCGATAAATCGCGCCGCTGTCCAGCAAATGCCAACCTAGCTTCTCTGCCAGTAGTCGGCTTATCGTTCCTTTTCCTGCCCCACTCGGCCCGTCAATCGTAATGACTGGAGTATGAGTTGCCATAAAATCCTCTAATTGCACTGCATTACGCAGCATTTAGCCGCGCAATTATACGCATTTGTAAAAAAATTGCATTAATCAAAGTCAGCAAGTCTATGAGTTAACTGTGACAGAGCCGTGAAAACTCGGAGAAATAGTTAGGATAGGTTTTGGCGCAGCAATCCGGGTCATTGATCGTGACTCCGGTAGGTGAGAACGCCGCAAGTGAAAAGCACATTGCCATGCGGTGATCATCATAAGTATCAATACACGCGTGTTGCCAGTTCTTAATCGGTTGTATACGGAGATAATCTCGCCCTTCTTCTACTATGGCACCCAGTTTGCGTAATTCTGTTGCCATAGCGTACAAGCGATCGGTTTCTTTAACACGCCAATTAGCCACATTACGGATGGTTGTAGGTTTATCAGCAAAAAGTGCTAATGGTGCAACCGTCATTGCCGCATCTGGAATATCGTTAAAGTCCTGATCGATGCCCTTGACTATTCCCGTTCCGGTAACTGTTATGCTGTTCTCCTGGTAAGCCACGGAGGCCCCCATTTGCTCTATTACCTCAGCAAAGCGCTTATCGCCCTGTATCGACTTTTTACCGACGCCTATTATCTCAACCGGACCTCGCCCTAATAATGCTGCAGCCATCCAGTATGAGGCCGCACTGGCGTCACCTTCTACCCAGTATTCTCCGGGCGACTGATAAACTTGTTTTCCGGCAATGGCATAGCACTGAGGAGATTCCTCTTTTACCGAAATACCAAAGTCCGCCAGCATTTGCAGAGTTAGGTTAATATAAGGTCGGGAAACCACCTCGCCTTTTAGCGTTAAGGTTGAATCACCGGGTAATAGAGGAAGCGCCATAAGTAACGCCGAAATAAACTGACTGGATACTGAGCCATCAATTTCAAACTTGCCTGGGGCTAAACCTTGTGAAATAGCGAGTGGCGGAAAGCCCGACTCGCCCAAGTAATCAATTGATGCTCCCTGCATTTGCAAAGCATCAACTAAGTGTTGAACCGGTCGCTCGTGCATTCGTGCATCACCTTTCAACACCATAGGTTCCTGATCTTCTTTTGCCGTTGCTGATAACACAGCAATAAGCGGCCTCATAGCCGTTCCCGCGTTACCTAAATAAAGTTCAGACGCGGAGCTTTGCCAGTGACCACCTAAACCGTTTACTTGAGTGGTCAGTTGATCGTCTTTAAAGCTAACACCCAGAGCGAGCAAAGCTTCACGCATACGGCGTGTGTCATCACTGACCAGTAAGTTGTGTAAGATGACAGGAGTCTGGCATAAAGCAGCCATCAGCAATGCGCGGTTTGCAATGCTTTTTGAGCCGGGTAAGGTAACAGTGCCGCGGCAATAACTCCGCGGCTCTAAGCGAACAGAGTTAGCCACGCAGCTTTTTCATTGCCTTAATAAAGGCTTCGTTTTCTTCTGGTAAGCCAATGCTGACACGTAAGTGATTAGGCAACTCATAGCCACCAACAGGACGTACAATGACACCCTCGTGCAGAAGTTCGTCATAGAGCTTCTCGGCATCGGGCCCGACTTCTATGGTCAAAAAGTTACCATAAGACGGGATGTAGTTAAGTCCTAACTCTTCACAGAATTCAGTTAGTTGCTTCATGCCTTGTGCGTTTAACTCAACGGCTTTCTGCAAATAGGCGTGATCATCCAACACCACTTCCGCAGCTTTAAGTGACAGCGAGTTCATATTGAATGGCTGACGAATACGGTTAAGAACATCGGCTATGCTTTCATGGCTTACCGCGTAACCTGCACGTAAACCGGCTAAGCCGTAAGCTTTTGAAAAGGTTCGGCTAACGACCAGGTTGGGGTAATCTTTTATCCATTCAACCGATGGCGCGCGCTCTTCCTCCGGCACATACTCGTAATAAGCTTCATCCAGAACCACGATGATGTTTTGCGGTATTTTGTCCAGGAAGCTTTTCAGTGCAGAAGTCGATAAAAAGGTACCCGTTGGGTTGTTCGGGTTAGCAATAAAAATCATCTTGGTTTTATCGGTAACGGCTTTAGCCATGCCATCGAGGTCATGGCCATAATCTACCGCAGGAACAGCAACGGGTTTTGCGCCAATAGCCTGAGTAACCAGCGGATACACCACAAACGCATGCTGAGAGAAAATCACTTCGTCTTTATCTGACACAAAGGTACGAGCTAGTATCTCTAAAACATCATTAGAACCGTTACCCAGGGTAATTTGTTGCGTGCTGACCTCATTGAGTTCTGCCAGACGACTTTTAAGGTAATAACCGTTAGCATCGGGGTAGCGCACTAAATCTGTTAACTCAGCTTCCAGAGCCGTTTTGACCTTTTCACTCAAACCCAATGGGTTCTCATTTGAAGCCAGCTTAACCACGTGTTGTAAACCTAACTCACGCTGCAATTCGGATGTTGGCTTACCCGCCTGATACGGGCGTAACTGTTTAACTCCGGGATTAACCAGTTCTAATGCGTTAAATTCTGCCATAGCGATTCACTACCTTTTTTATTCTATTTATTTAGCCAAGCTTACGCTCAAAATCAGCCATATAACTTAGCAATGCTTCTACACCTTCCACCGGCATTGCGTTATAAATACTGGCTCTCATGCCACCAACAAAACGGTGCCCTTTTAGCCCTAATAACCCTTCTTTTTTAGCGCCGTCTAAGAAATCGGCATCGAGTTTGTCGTCAGCTAACTGGAAAGGCACATTCATAATTGAACGGTAAGCAGGGTTAATGTTGTTTCTGTAAAAATCTGAAGCATCAACAAAGTCATAGATAAGTTGGGCTTTATGATGGTTACGTTCGCCCATAGCGGCTAATCCGCCCTGAGCTTTTAGCCATTTGAATACCAACCCAGCCAGGTACCAGGCAAAGGTGTTGGGCGTGTTATACATAGACCCGTCTTTTGCCTGAAGTTGGTAATCCATAATAGATGACACTTGCTTCTGCGGTTGACCTAAAAGCTTTTTATTGACGATAGCAATAGCAAAACCTGAAGGACCAATATTCTTCTGAGCACCGGCGTATATCACACCAAACTTTGAGACATCCAGTGGTTCAGAAAGGATATTCGATGACATATCAGCCACAATGGGTGCTTTAACGTCAGGGATCTCATGCAGTGCAATACCATCGACCGTTTCATTAGGACAATAATGAAAATAGGCGGCATTTTCAGACAGCTTCCAATCTTGTGGCGACTGAATTTCCTTGCCTTTAGCGCTTTCCTGAACTTGCCCTGCAATGTTGACTCTGGAAACAAACTTCTCGGCTTCACGGATAGCAAAACCCGACCATATTCCTGTATCCAGATAATCTACGGTGGCATCCGGTGACGCGATATTCTGTGGAACCGCAGAAAACTGACCACGCCCCCCGCCTTGCAAAAAGAGTACTTCGTAGTCGTCCGGTACGTTTAACAAGTCACGCAGGTCTTGCTCAGCTTCACGTGCCATATGAACATAAGCAGGGTCGCGGTGGGAAATTTCCATCACCGACACACCCTGCCCATTCCAGTTCAATAACTCTTCCTGAGCTTGCTTTAACACCTCGACCGGCAACATTGCCGGTCCGGCAGAAAAGTTAAACAACTGACTCATGACTCGTCGGAACCCTCTTGACTCTCAGAACTCTCTTCAGAAGAAACTTCGCCTTCTTCAGCAATGACTTCTCCGTCGATGAGAGACTCATCTTCATCAATTTCATCAATTCGCTGCAGGCCAACCACTTTTTCATCATCAGCTGTCCGAATTAAGCGTACACCCTGAGTATTACGACCAACGGTTGAGACCTCATTAACACGCGTTCTGACCAAAGTGCCTTTATTACTGATAAGCATGATCTCATTGCCATCAATAACTTCCATGGCACCTACAACGGATCCATTACGCTCGCTGACCTTAATAGAGACAACACCTTTGGTGGCACGGCTCTTAGCCGGGTATTCACTTAGCGGCGTACGTTTGCCGTAACCGTTTTCAGTCACGGTTAATACGTTCGCTTCTTCATCTTCGTATTCGCGAGGAACAATCAGTGATACAACACGCTGCCCTTCTTCTAGGCGAATACCACGAACACCGGTTGCTGTACGGCCCATTGAACGCACTTGCTCTTCGGCGAAGCGTACAACTTTACCTGCGTCAGAGAACAGCATAATTTCGCCGTTACCGTCAGTGATATCAACACCAATCAGTTCGTCATCATCAACCAGGTTCAGTGCAATGATTCCGCCGTTACGAGGACGTGAGTACTCTGGTAATGGCGTTTTCTTAATGGTTCCCTTTCTTGTTGCCATAACAACGAACTTATCTTCCGGGTAATCCCGTGTTGGCAGAATAGCGGTAATACGCTCATCGGCTTCAAGCGGCAACAAGTTCACTATTGGTTTACCACGAGACGCACGGCTTGCCAGTGGCAACTGATAAACTTTCATCCAGTAAATACGACCACGGGTTGAGAAGCATAAAATGGTGTCATGCGTGTTCGCTACCCACAGTCTTTCAATAAAGTCTTCGTCTTTCATCTTAGTGGCGGCTTTGCCTTTACCACCACGACGCTGAGCTTCGTACTCAGTCAGTGGCTGATACTTCACATAGCCTTCGTGAGAAAGCGTCAGAACAACGTCTTCTTCGTTGATTAAGTCTTCCATACTAATGTCATGTGCAGCGGCGGTAATATCGGTTTTACGCTCATCACCAAAGTTACTGCGTATTTCAACCAGCTCTTCACGGATAACTTCCATCAGGCGCACTGAACTGTTCAGGATATGCAGCAGTTCAGCAATTTGTTCTAACAGGCCTTTGTATTCATCCAGAATTTTTTCGTGCTCTAAACCAGTCAGTTTGTGCAGGCGTAAATCCAGAATAGCCTGAGCCTGTTCTTCAGTAAGGTGATAGTTACCATCCCGTATGCCGTATTCTTCCGGCAGATGATCAGGACGCGCAGCATCAACGCCGGCAGTTTCCAGCATTGAAGCAACATCGCCCAGCTGCCATGCGCGGGCAATTAGCCCGGCTTTAGCTTCAGCTGGTGTTGGTGAGCGGCGGATAAGCTCAATAATTTCATCGATATTAGCCAGCGATATCGCCAGACCTTCCAAAATATGTGCACGTTCACGAGCTTTACGTAATTCGTATACCGAGCGGCGGGTAACCACTTCGCGACGGTGACGAATAAAGCAGTCCAGCATGTCGCGCAAGTTAAACAGACGCGGCTGACCTTTATCCAGGGCAACCATATTAATGCCAAACACAACCTGTAACTGGGTATTGGCATACAAATGGTTAAGCACAACTTCACCCACGTCACCACGACGAATTTCAATGACGATACGCATACCGTCTTTGTCAGACTCGTCACGTAAAGCACTAATACCTTCAACGCGTTTTTCTTTAACCAGCTCAGCAATTTTTTCAATTAAGCGGGCTTTATTCACCTGATACGGAATTTCCGTAACAATGATGGTTTCTTTACCGGTTTTCTCGTCAACTTCCACTTCCGCCTGAGCGCGCAAATGAATACGACCACGGCCTGTTTTATAAGCTTCGACGATACCGCTACGACCAGAAATTGTCGCAGCTGTTGGAAAGTCCGGTCCCGGGATGTATTCCATTAACCCTTCAACATCAATATCCGGGTTATCAATCATCGCCAGTGAACCGTCAATAACCTCAGTCAGGTTATGGGGTGGAATATTGGTTGCCATACCAACAGCAATACCCGATG
Source organism: Pseudomonadota bacterium (assembly GCA_051747845.1). GTDB lineage: Bacteria > Pseudomonadota > Gammaproteobacteria > Enterobacterales > Alteromonadaceae > Idiomarina. Next base: position 9,396 of record JBNJGQ010000027.1, on the reverse strand, counting down.
AACCATTAACTAACAGGTTGGGTACGCGGGTTGGCAATACATCAGGAATACGCTCTGTACCGTCGTAGTTATCGACAAAGTTAACAGTCTCTTTGTCCAGGTCGGCTAATAGCTGGTGAGCAATTTTTGCCATGCGAATTTCGGTATAACGCATCGCAGCGGCTGAGTCTCCGTCAACAGAACCAAAGTTCCCCTGACCATCAACCAGCATATAACGCAATGAGAAATTCTGCGCCATACGAACAATCGTGTCATAAACCGCGCTATCTCCGTGAGGGTGATACTTACCAATGACATCACCAACAACACGCGCTGACTTTTTATAAGGTTTATTAAAGTCGTTGCGCAATTCGTTCATTGCGAACAAGACACGTCTGTGTACTGGCTTCAGGCCGTCACGGACATCAGGTAAAGCACGCCCAACAATGACGCTCATGGCATAATCGAGGTACGAACTTTTTAGTTCGTCTTCAATATTTACCGGTGACACTTCTCTGGCTAGATCGCTCATAGTTTATTCCCTAAATATAGATCCGCATATTCATTGTTATTTTGATCCAATCATTGTACCCATCCCAAACGCGTCTCGCACCCTCTTTTTCTTATTCTTTGCCTGAGGTAGACTAGCCGCGTTATCCATCTCTTAAAGACGCATAATCTATGACCACCAGTCGCTCTAAAACTGAACAAAAAAACGTCGATCCGGAAGAGATCGCAAAATTTTCAGCTCTCGCCTCGCGCTGGTGGGACCCGGATGGCGAATTTAAACCTTTGCATAAAATCAACCCGGTCCGGTTGGGCTTTATCGAAAACCATACCGAAGGACTCTTTGGTAAGAAAGTACTGGATGTCGGTTGTGGAGGTGGATTACTCAGTGAGGCCATGGCGGAACGAGGTGCAGAGGTTACCGGTATTGACTTAGCGGAGCAGTCATTAAAGGTTGCTCGTTTACACGCGTTAGAAAGTGGTCGACAAATTGACTATCAATGCATTGCCGTTGAAACGCTGGCCGAACAACAAGCCGGCAGCTACGATGTAGTGACCTGTCTGGAAATGCTTGAGCACGTTCCTGACCCGGCTGCCATAGTACAAGCTTGCGCCAAAGCGGTTAAACCCGGAGGACTGGTATTTTTCTCCACTTTAAACCGTAATGTAAAATCCTGGTTATTGGGGATTGTCGCCGCCGAACATATTTTAGGCTGGGTGCCCAAAGGAACTCATCAGCATCAACGTTTTATTCGCCCATCAGAACTTTTAAGTATGACCGATAAAGCCACTTTGGAAGATATCGCTATTAATGGCTTAATTTTTCACCCTTTAAAAGGCTTTGTACTTTCAGACAAAGATGTCGATGTAAATTACATTGTCGCTTTGAAAAAGCCGGAGTAATTAATGAGCACCTCAGATAAAAGTTCTCCGGTAAAGGCTGTCTTGTTTGATTTAGACGGAACCTTACTTGATACTGCCCCCGATTTAGGGGCCGCATTAAATGCTGTTTGCGAACAGTACGAACGCCCTGCTGTCACTGCTGAGGTGTTTACACCAGTTGCCTCCCATGGTTCCAGAGGCTTATTAAAATTGGCCTTTGACGATAATTATACGCACATGGAAACAGAGCTGAGACACGCTTTTTTAAGTGCTTATAAAAATAACATCGCCACTCATACTCAACCCTACCCAGGCGTCCTGGAGCTACTGTCGGTATTGCAGCGTGAATCCATTAAAGTGGCTATAGTGACTAACAAACCCGAACGCCTGACACACCTATTATTGCCTCACTTCCCTGAGTTTGAAGCCATTGAGGTTGTGGTGAGCGGCGATACCCTCAGTGTCGCAAAGCCATCTCCTGAACCTCTATTCTATGCTGCCGAGAAACTGGGTGTTGAACCAACTGACTGTCTGTACGTCGGTGATGCCGAGCGCGATATTGAAGCAGGCCGTAATGCCGGAATGGTCACTGTTCTTGCCGAGTACGGTTATATCAGTAACGAAGACCAGCCCCAGCGTTGGCAGGCCGATTACCATATTGAGTCACCACTGGCATTGTTGGAGTTACTGGCTATCAACAACTCTTGATCTATTAACTTCTTTTGAAAGACAAAAAAATTATATAGAAAGTTTTGCGCGCAAACTCAGGCCAGTTAAAGGCTGGCAAAAAATCAAGATTCTGAATTTAAAATTATTCAGTTTTTACCGTTAAATTCACTTGATCGTATTGGCAGTTAGACCTAGCATACAGTTCATCCCAGACACACTAGATATTGTGTAAATATCGCTCTGTACAACTAATAAGCACTATATCTTGTGGCTACAAACCTATAACAAAAAGCTAAGAGTCGGCGCAAAATGAACGAGCAACTTTATGTTACGAAACGCAGCGGCGAACGCGAACCGCTAAACCTCGATAAAATTCACCGAGTGATCATGTGGGC
>JBNJGQ010000027.1:0-6864 GCA_051747845.1 Pseudomonadota bacterium | reverse complement strand
GAGTCGGCGCAAAATGAACGAGCAACTTTATGTTACGAAACGCAGCGGCGAACGCGAACCGCTAAACCTCGATAAAATTCACCGAGTGATCATGTGGGCTGCCGAAGGACTGAATAATGTCTCAGCCTCTCAGGTTGAAATTAAATCTCACATTCAGTTTTACGATGGCATTAAAACCGAAGACATTCATGAAACTATCATTAAAGCAGCTGCCGATCTCATTTCGGAAGATGCGCCCGACTATCAGTATATGGCAGCGCGACTGGCTATCTTCCACTTGCGTAAACGTGCTTACGGTAAGTTTGAACCACCGCGTCTGTATGACCATGTGAAAAAGATGGTTGCCGAGCATCGCTACGATGAACACCTGATGGATGACTATAGCGAAGAAGAGTTTGATCAAATGGACGAGTTCCTGGATCACTGGCGTGACATGAACTTCTCTTATGCTGCGGTTAAACAGCTAGAAAACAAATATCTGGTTCAGAACCGGGTAACGGGTGACATCTACGAAAGCGCGCAGTTCTTATACATATTAGTCGCCGCTTGTCTGTTTTCAGATTACCCGAAAAGCACTCGTATGGATTACGTTAAACGTTTCTACGATGCAGCTTCTGAATTTAAAATCTCGCTGCCGACACCAATTATGTCAGGTGTGCGTACGCCGACACGTCAATTCAGTTCCTGTGTATTAATTGAAGCAGGCGATAGTCTCGACTCTATTAATGCCACCGCAAGCGCTATTGTAAAATACGTATCTCAGCGCGCCGGTATCGGTATTAACGCGGGACGTATTCGTGCTTTAGGCAGCCCTATCCGTAATGGTGAAGCTTTCCACACCGGTTGTATCCCATTCTATAAGTACTTCCAGACAGCAGTTAAAAGCTGCTCGCAAGGTGGTGTTCGTGGTGGCGCGGCTACCCTGTTCTACCCACTTTGGCATCTGGAAGTTGAAAGCTTATTAGTACTGAAAAATAACCGTGGTGTTGAAGAAAACCGGGTTCGTCATCTGGATTATGGTGTTCAGTTTAACCGCACCATGTATCAGCGCCTGATTAAAGACGATTACATTACCTTGTTCAGCCCATCTGACGTTCCGGGGCTTTACGACGCCTTCTTCGAAGATCAGGACGAGTTTGAGCGTTTATACCAGCAGTACGAACAGGATGAAAGCATCCGTAAAAAGCGTATTAAGGCCATTGAGTTGTTTGGTTTGTTTATGCAGGAGCGTGCCAGCACCGGCCGTATCTATGTGCAAAACGTTGATCATTGCAACACACACAGCCCATTTGACTCTAAGGTTGCTCCTATTCGTCAGAGTAACTTGTGTCTTGAAATTGCCTTACCAACTAAGCCATTAAGTCATGTAAATGACGAAGAAGGTGAAATTGCGCTTTGTACTCTGTCGGCCTTTAACTTAGGTAAAATTGAAAACCTGAGTGAGTTTGAAAACTTAGCAGACTTAGCCGTTCGCGCATTGGACAGCCTGCTGGATTACCAGGAATACCCTGTTCCGGCCGCGTACAACGCCACCATGAACCGCCGTACTCTGGGTATTGGTGTTATTAACTTTGCTTATTACTTAGCCAAGCACGGTGTTAAATATTCAGACGGCTCTGCAAACGGGTTGGTTCACCAAACCTTTGAAGCTATACAGTATTACCTGATGCAAGCTTCAATGAACCTGGCTAAAGAAAAAGGTGCTTGCCCTAAATTTAATGAGACCACCTACTCTCAGGGCATTATGCCAACCGATACCTACAAGAAAGACCTGGACAAAGTGTGCGACGAGCCACTGCATTTAGACTGGGATAAGCTGCGTGCTGACATTAAGCAACACGGTATGCGTAACTCAACACTATCGGCCCTAATGCCGTCAGAAACATCGTCGCAGATTTCTAATGCAACTAACGGTATTGAGCCTCCGCGTGGTTTTGTCAGCATTAAGTCATCAAAAGATGGGGTAACTAAACAGGTTGTCCCCGACTACGAAAACTTGAAAGACAAATACGAGTTGTTATGGCAGATTCCGAGCAACAAAGGGTATCTTGAACTGGTTGGTATCATGCAAAAATTTGTGGATCAGACAATTTCTGCAAACACCAATTACGACCCGAATAAATTTGAAGCCGGTAAAGTACCGATGAAGCAGCTTCTGCAAGACCTGTTAACCGCTTATAAACTGGGAGTTAAAACGCTTTACTATCACAACACTCGTGATGGTGCTGCGGATAACCAGTCCGACATTGCTGCACGTCAACGTGCCGACAAGCCTCAGGCCCAGAGCGCAGAAGTTATCATCGAAGAAGATGACGATTGTGCCGGTGGTGCTTGTAAAATTTAATAATAAGGATTTTAGCGAATGTCGTACTCAACGTTTAACCAAGAGCAGAATAATCCGTTAACGGAGCCTATGTTTTTAGGCAACTCCGTTAACGTTGCTCGCTATGATCAACAAAAACACAGTATTTTCGAAAAGCTTATAGAAAAACAAATCAGCTTTTTCTGGCGGCCTGAAGAGATCGATGTCAGCCGTGACCGCATCGACTTTAATAAACTGACTGCCAGCGAAAAGCATGTGTTTATTTCTAACCTGAAGTATCAGACGCTTCTGGATTCAATTCAGGGTCGCTCGCCTAATATCGCGCTGCTGCCTATCGTGTCTCTTCCTGAGTTAGAAACCTGGATCGAAACCTGGTCATTCTTTGAGACCATTCATTCGCGTTCCTACACGCACATTCTGCGTAACCTGTTTAGTGACCCCAGCGAAGTCTTTGAAGATATCGTCATTAACGAGCAAATTAAAATTCGCGCTAATGACATCTCAAAGTACTACGACGATCTCATTTTTTACACGCAGTTGTTACAAACCCATGGCGAAGGCGACATTGTTGTTGACGGTAAGACCCATACGGTCACTCAGCGCGAAATAAAGAAAAAGCTGTTTTTGTGCATTAACTCGGTTAATGCTCTGGAAGCCATTCGTTTTTACGTTAGCTTTGCCTGCACCTTTGCCTTTGCAGAACGCGAGTTAATGGAAGGTAACGCAAAAATCATTAAGCTGATTGCCCGTGATGAGAACGTTCACCTCACATCAACACAGCACATTCTTAACCTGTGGCAGTACGGCGAAGACGACCCGGAAATGAAAGAAATTGCCGAAGAACTTCGCGATGATGCCTACGAGATTTTCATGACGGCTGTTAAACAGGAAAAACAGTGGGCGCACTACCTGTTTAAAGACGGCTCAATGATTGGGCTGAACGAAAGCATGCTATGCCAGTATGTCGAGTACATTGCCAACTTGCGTATGCAGGCCATTGGCTTTGATGCTCCGTTTGAAAATCAACGCTCTAACCCACTGCCCTGGATGAACAAGTACCTGGTATCAGACAATGTTCAGGTAGCACCACAAGAGTCTGAAATTACCTCTTACCTTGTTGGTCAAATAGACAGTGAAGTTAATGCCTCCGACCTTGGGGACTTTGATCTCTAAGCTATGGCCAACACCTTTAAAGTCAAAGTCAACGGCGGGCCTGAGCTTGCCGTTGATGCGACTGAAGGCACTTTACTCGAAGCCTTAGAGAAGCATCAGTTAGAAATGCATTACCATTGTCGTAGTGGTTTCTGTGGTGCCTGCAGAAGCACGTTAAAGTCCGGCACAGTTCGCTACACAACCGAACCGCTCGCCTATGTCAGAAAAGGCGATATTCTGCCCTGCTGTTGCGTTCCTGAATCAGATTTAGATATTGAGCACTAGCCTCATTCATTAAATCGATTGTGCCCATCGTACAGAAGAATTGTTAACCAGCACTAAAATCTGGATAATGGCGGCATATATTTTTGAGAGAGGTATTTCATGTTTACAGTAATTTTTGGACGTCCGGGTTGTCCGTTTTGTGTTCGTGCAGTAGAAGTTGCGGACAAGTTAAAAGCCGATATGGATGACTTTGATTATCGCTATGTCGATATTCACGCCGAAGGTATCAGCAAAGCTGACCTTGAAAAAACAGTCGGCAAGCCTGTCCAGACCGTTCCTCAAATTTTTGTCGACGAACAACACGTTGGCGGCTTCACTGAATTTGAAGCTTACGCAAAAGAAAACTTAGGGCTTTACACCGCCTAATTTGCGCTTACGAATTCATTTGTAGAGGCGGCTATTTAGCCGCCTCTATTGCTTGTTTAACCCGCTTTTCTGACACCGGATACTTGGTTCCCAGGGTTTGCGCAAAGAACGACACTCTGAGTTCTTCAATCATCCAGCGGATCTCGGCAACATCATCGGGAACTACCGAACCTTTATTTTCGTAAGCTTTCACCACCGCTTTATACTGCTCTTCAAGACTAGCTAAATTCAGTGTCATTAAGCGATCCTTATTGGGATCAACCGGCAGCTTTTCCAGGCGTCGTTGAATGGCTTTGAGATAACGCACTATGTCGCTAAGCCGTTGACTACCATAAGCGGAAACAAAACCAGCAAACACCAGGTTGTCCAACTGGTCTTGAATGTCGCCTCTAGACTGGATTTGATCCAGCGGAATTTTTCCTTTTAGAGCTTTTCTGACTTGCTGCGACAGTAACAGGCACTGCTCGACTTCCAAGGCGATTTTTTCAACGCGATCATTCAAGTTTGCGCGTACGACGTCTTTGAGTTGCTCAAAGCTTTGTCTGTCTCTAAGCTTATTGCCCTGTTCTATCTGCTCCTGGATAAGGCCATCTACTGCTGCAGCTATACAATCTGCTATTAACGCATCTACCTTGCCCCAAGGGTTAAAATACATGGCTAATTTAGCTTTGTTCGACAAAGACTTCTGCAAGTGCTTAATAGGCGATGGTATCTGTTGCAGTAGCAACTCTCGCACGCCGGTTTTATGGTGCTGTTTTGCTTGCTCCGGGTTATCAAATAGCTGCAGTGCAACCTGACCTCTACCTTTGTTGATCAGGCCGGGGTAAGCCTTGAGTTCGAAACCTTGCTGACGCTCGGTAATCACCTCCGGTAAGTCATCAAAATCCCAGCTATCAACCTGTTCACGGCTAATATCATCACCGGCAGTTTTCTCGAGACGCTGCTGCACCTTACCGGATAACTGTTGTTGAAGACTTTGCAGGTCGCGTCCCTGGCTAACCAGTTTCTTTCCATCACAAATTTTAAAATTCATACGTAGATGAGCCGGTAGCGAGGATTCATCCCAGTTTTCTTCCGGAACTGTCACGCCGGTCATACGTCGCAACTTAGTCGCCATAGCATCGGTTAAACGCCCTTGCATAGGCTCAACGTCAGCCATTATCGCGCCAGCAAAGTTTGGTGCCGGCACGAAATTTCGGCGCAGGACTTTGGGCAACGATTTAATTAAGTGCGCAATACGCTCTTCCCTTAATGCAGGAATATGCCAGTCAAACCCCTCAAGCTTCACCTGGTTTAAAATACCCAGTTGGATATTCACACTGACACCGTCGTCTTCCGCGTTAGGCTCAAAGTGGTAGCTGAGAGGCAGTCGCAAGTTTCCTTGTCGCCAAAACTCCGGGTATTCGTTTTCAGTAATGTGCTCGGTTTCGCCGGCAATTAAATCATCACGTTCAAAAAACAGTAATCTGGGCTCTTTCTTTGCTGCTTTGTGCCACCAGCCGGCCAGTAGCTTTTCGTTGTATATACCTTCGGGTATTGTACGGTCGTAAGCGTCAAACAAAACCTCTTCATCAACAAGAATATCACGTCGTCTGGATTTAGCTTCCAGTGCCTGAATGTCACTAATTAATTTCAAGTTATGTTGAATAAAAGGCAACTTGCGCGTTAACTGAGAGTTAACTAAAGCTTCCCGGATAAAAATATCACGTGCTTTAGCCGGTGCGACCGGGCCATATTGAACGCGTCTTCTCGGTACCAGAATAAGGCCCAGTAAAGTCACTTGCTCATCAGCAATAACACTGCCTTTTTTCTTCTCAAAATGAGGTTCGAGGTACTGTTTTTTGACTAAATGAGAAGCCGCTTCTTCAACCCATAAAGGATCAATGTCAGCGTTAATTCGGGCGTACAACTTAGAAGTTTCTGCCAGCTCAGCGGTAACAACCCACTTTGGCGGCTTACCAAATAAACCTGAACCAGGGAAAATATGAAACCGGCTCTGCCGGGTTCCCTGATATTCGTGTCGGTCTTCTTTAAAGCCAACCTGCGATAGCAAACCAGTAATTAAAGCCCTGTGTACTTGCTCATAGGTAGCAGCTTCGTCGTTAATGGATAATCCCATTTCCCGAACCGTTTGCCGGCTTTGTGTATAAATGTCCTGCCACTCGCGCAGCCGCATGAAGTGAATAAACTCGCGACCCATCTGCTTACGAAATTGATTACCTGACAGCGCTTTCTGCTGTTCTTTTACGTAATTCCATAAGTTTAAAAACGCCATAAAGTCGGAACTTTTATCACGAAAACGTTGATGCCATTCATCAGCCTTTTGCTGTGCGTCATGCGGACGTTCACGCGGGTCCTGAATACTCAGCGCTGCAGTAATTATCAGCATTTCCCTGACACAACCATATTGCTGCCCTGCCAACACCATTCTGGCTAACCTCGGGTCCAGAGGCAGTCGTGACAATTGTCGGCCCGTGTCAGTCAACTGCGGACGTTCAGCTTTACGTCCGGGTTCAATTGCATGCAGCTCCTCTAGTAGGTTCAGACCATCTTTAACAAAACGCTCATCCGGCTTCTGGACAAAAGGAAACTGTCGAATATCACCTAACCGTAACGCCGACATTTGCAAGATAACGGCTGCTAAGTTAGTACGGAGGATCTCAGGATCGGTATACTCTGGGCGCTGCAGAAAGTCATCTTCGCTATAAAGGCGAATACAAATGCCCGGACCAATACGA
>JBNJGQ010000026.1:0-23283 GCA_051747845.1 Pseudomonadota bacterium | reverse complement strand
TCATTATCTAATCACATTTCTGATTCCTCTTATGACATTCGCCGCCAGTGGGATGGTTTAAGCCCCTTTGGTAAGGAACTGGTCAAAGAAATGAACAAAGTCGGTGTTATGGTTGATGTTTCTCACATCTCCGATGACGCGTTCTACCAGGCCGTCGAAATTAGTGAAGTGCCAGTAATCGCTTCGCATTCGTCGCTGCGCTCATACACTCCAGGGTTCGAGCGTAATATGAGCGATGACATGCTAAAGGCTCTTGCTGAAAATGAAGGTGTTATCCAAATTAACTTTGGTTCATCATTTTTGGCAGAGCAAGCCAACCGTTACCGTGACATGATGAAAAAGCGGATTACTGCTGTAAAAGAACAGTATGGTGAAGACAGCGAAGAAGCGAAACGTCGTATTAAAGATATAGAAGCTAATAATCCGTACCCGTTTGCGACCTTAGATACAGTCCTGGAGCATATCGACCACGTGCGCGACTTAATTGGTGTTGAGCATATAGGCATTGGTTCAGATTACGACGGTGTCGGTGACTCATTACCGGTCGGCTTAAAAGATGTATCTACCTATCCAAATCTTGTCCAGGGCTTGATGGACAGAGGGTACTCAGATAAAGAAATTGAAATGATTCTGGGCGGTAACTTAATGCGTGTTTGGGAGCAGGTTGAAGACTACGCCAAAACACATTAAGGCCTTGACACCGGGCCGTGAATCGGTATAATTCGCGGCCACGTCTTTTGAGTTTATCAGCTTTGGCTGTGTAAAAGACGTTCGACAACAGTCCCGATTGGGGACTGAATGGTTGACGTAGAACATCGCACCCCCGGTATGTGCCAGGGAGGTTGCGATTTTCTGTGCTCTTTTTTAAATGCTCTTTTATTGAGGCTTTGATTTATTTATGGCTAATCAAAGAATTCGGATTCGTTTGAAAGCGTTCGATCACCGTCTGATCGACCAGTCGACTGCAGAGATTGTTGAAACTGCAAAACGTACTGGTGCTCAGGTACGTGGTCCTATCCCACTGCCAACACGGAAAGAACGCTTCACCGTGCTGATTTCTCCACACGTGAATAAAGACGCGCGTGACCAGTACGAAATCCGCACCCACAAGCGTCTGATTGATATCATGGACCCTACTGACAAAACGGTTGACGCTCTGATGCGTTTAGATTTGGCAGCTGGCGTTGATGTACAGATCAGCTTGGGTTAAGTGGGCAGTAATAGGATTACACACGAGAGGTTTTAACAATGGCTATAGGTCTAGTCGGTCGTAAAGTAGGAATGACGCGTGTCTTCCAGGAAGACGGCGCTTCTGTTCCTGTTACTGTGATCGAAGTGCTGGCAAACCGTGTGACTCAGGTTAAATCTGATGACACTGACGGTTACCGTGCTCTTCAAGTGACCACAGGCGAGAAAAAAGCGAGCCGTGTAACCAAGCCTTTAGCAGGTCATTTTGCTAAAGCTGGTACAGAGGCAGGTCGTGGTCTTTGGGAATTCCGCCTGAAAAACGGCGAAGGCGAAGATTACGCAGTTGGTTCTGAACTGACTGTTGATATTTTCGCAGAAGTTAAGAAAGTAGACGTTACTGGTACTTCTAAAGGTAAAGGCTTTGCCGGTACTGTGAAGCGCTGGAACTTCAGCATGCAGGACGCTACTCATGGTAACTCATTGTCCCACCGTGCACCGGGTTCAATCGGTCAAAACCAGTCGCCTGGTAAAGTATTCAAAGGCAAGAAAATGGCTGGTCAGATGGGTAATGAGCGAGTCACTACGCAGTCGCTTGAATTAGTTCGAGTTGATGCAGAACGCAGTTTGTTGTTGATCAAAGGTGCGGTCCCGGGTGCAACCGGTAGTGATGTGATCGTTAAACCAGCGGTCAAGGCGTAACGTCTGAGGAGAATAGTGATGGAATTAACATTGAAAGACGCAAAAGGCGCTCTTGAGGTTTCCGAAGCTACCTTTGGACGTGAGTTTAATGAAGCCCTTGTCCATCAAGTAGTTGTAGCTTACGCTGCAGGTGCTCGTCAGGGCACAAAAGCTCAGAAAACTCGTTCTGAAGTAGCCGGTGGTGGTAAGAAGCCTTGGCGTCAAAAAGGTACTGGTCGTGCCCGTGCAGGTACAATCCGTAGTCCTATCTGGCGTTCTGGTGGTGCGACTTTTGCAGCTAAACCGCAAAATCACAGCCAGAAAGTAAACAAAAAAATGTACCGCGGTGCGATTAAAAGCATTTTGTCGGAACTGATTCGTCAGGAACGTTTGATTGTTGTTGAGAAGTTTGGTGTTGAAGAGCCAAAAACAAAGCAGCTGGCAGCGAAACTGAAAGAAATGGATCTGAACGACGTTTTGATCGTGACAAAAGAAGTTGATGAGAACTTATTCTTAGCTTCTCGCAACTTGCATAAAGTCGACGTGCGTGATGTTCAGGGTATCGACCCTGTTAGTCTGATTGCTTTCGAGAAAGTGCTGATGACTGCTGACGCCGTCAAGCAGCTTGAGGAGGTGTTATCATGATGCGCGAAGAACGTTTGCTTAAAGTGATTTTAGCACCTCACGTTTCGGAGAAATCGACCAACACTGCTGAAAATAACAACACGGTTGTTTTTAAAGTAGCTGTTGATGCGACGAAATCCGAAATTAAAGCGGCTGTCGAAAAACTGTTTGAAGTTGAAGTCAAAAACGTACGTACAGTAAACGTGAAGGGTAAAACCAAGCGCACTGGTTCTCGTTTCGGGAAACGCAGTGACTGGAAGAAAGCGTATGTTGCCTTGAATGAAGGTGCTGACATTGACTTCTCTGGCGGCGCTGAGTAACAGGAGGAATAAACATGGCTGTAGTTAAAAGTAAGCCTACGTCTCCGGGTCAACGCCACGTCGTTAAAGTCGTCGGTCAGGACCTGTACAAAGGCAAGCCTTACGCACCATTGCTGGAAAAAAACAGCAAGTCTGGTGGTCGTAACAATAACGGTCGTATCACGGTTCGTCACATTGGCGGTGGTCATAAACACCACTACCGTGTAATCGACTTTAAACGTAATAAAGATGGTATCCCTGCAAAGGTTGAGCGTATTGAATACGATCCTAACCGTTCAGCGAATATCGCTTTAGTTTTGTATGCTGACGGTGAACGCCGTTACATTCTGGCTCCGAAAAACCTATCAGTAGGCGATCGTATCCAGTCTGGTGTTGATGCACCAATTAAACCTGGTAACAGTCTGCCAATGCGCAACATCCCTGTGGGTAGTGTTGTTCACGCGGTAGAGTTACAGCCAGGTAAAGGCGCACAGATGGCTCGTTCAGCGGGTGCTTATTGCCAGATTCTTGCTCGTGACGGTGCTTATGTTACCGTTCGTTTACGTTCAGGTGAGATGCGTCGCGTTCAGTCTGAAGGTCGCGCAACTATCGGTGAAGTAGGTAACGCAGAACACATGCTGCGTCAATTGGGTAAAGCCGGTGCAAACCGCTGGCGTGGTATTCGTCCTACCGTTCGTGGTGTGGCGATGAACCCAGTTGATCACCCTCACGGTGGTGGTGAAGGCCGTACCTCTGGTGGACGTCACCCTGTGACTCCATGGGGCACGCCGACCAAGGGCTACAAAACCCGTAAAAACAAGCGTACTGATAAGTTCATCGTACGCCGTCGCAACAAATAAGAGTTGAGGATAAAACATGCCACGTTCTCTTAAAAAAGGTCCATTTATAGACCTTCACCTGCTAAATAAGGTGGAGAAAGCGTTGGAAGCCGGGGATAAAAAGCCAATTAAAACTTGGTCCCGTCGTTCAATGATCATCCCAGATATGATCGGCCTGACAATCGCTGTTCACAACGGTCGTCAGCACGTTCCTGTCTACGTGACAGATGAAATGATCGGTCATAAATTAGGCGAATTCGCGCCAACCCGTACTTATCGCGGCCATGCTGCTGATAAGAAAGCGAAGAAACGGTAAGAGGTAGAGAGTGATGGAAGCAATTGCTAAACACCAATTTGCCCGCGTTTCAGCGCAGAAGGGCCGTTTGGTCGCAGACCAAATCCGTGGACTTCCAGTAGAAAAAGCACTGGATATCCTGGCATACAGCCCTAAAGCAGCTGCTGGCTTAATCAAGAAAGTTCTTGAGTCAGCAATCGCGAACGCGGAACATAACGAAGGTGCGGATATCGATGAGTTGAAAGTAGCCCGAGTCTTTTTAGACGAAGGTCCTACTATGAAACGCATCAAGCCACGGGCGAAAGGCCGTGCAGATCGTATCTTTAAGCGCACCAGCCACATTACTGTGGTCGTGTCAGATAGCTAGGAGATAAATTATGGGTCAGAAAGTACATCCTAATGGTATTCGCCTAGGTATCTCCAGACCATGGAATGCAACCTGGTATGCGAATACAAATGAGTTCGCTGATAACCTGCACAGTGATTTTCAGGTACGTAAGTTCCTGAACAAAGAACTGCGCAATGCATCAGTCTCTCGTATCGTTATCGATCGTCCAGCTAAGAGCGTTCGTGTGACTATTCACACTGCACGTCCTGGCGTGGTCATCGGTAAAAAAGGCGAAGACGTAGAAAAACTGCGTAAGCAAGTATCTAAGTTGACAGGTGCTCCTGCGCAAATCAATATCTCAGAAGTTCGTAAGCCTGAGTTGGATTCGCAGCTAGTAGCTGACAATATTGCTGGTCAGTTGGAACGTCGTGTCATGTTCCGTCGTGCAATGAAACGTGCTGTTCAAAACGCCATTCGCTTGGGTGCCAAAGGTATCAAAGTTGAAGTTAGTGGTCGTTTAGGCGGCGCAGAAATTGCACGTACTGAGTGGTATCGTGAAGGCCGTGTACCGCTGCACACATTACGTGCAGACATCGACTACTCGACCTCAGAAGCGAACACCACTTACGGTATCATCGGTGTTAAGGTCTGGATTTTCCGTGGTGAAGTTCTTGGTGGACTTCCAACTGAAGAAAAGCCAGCTCCTAAGCGCGGCAAGAACCGTAAGTAAGGAGAGACGATATGTTACAACCTAAGCGTACAAAATTCCGTAAGGTTCACACAGGCCGCAACCGTGGTCTGGCGCAGTCTGGTAACAAAGTCAGCTTCGGTACTTTTGGTTTAAAAGCTACTGACCGTGGTCGTATGACCGCGCGTCAAATCGAAGCAGGCCGTCGTGCAATGACTCGTCACGTTAAGCGTCAAGGTAAAATCTGGATCCGTGTATTTCCTGATAAGCCTATTACCAAAAAGCCTTTAGAAGTTCGTATGGGTAAAGGTAAAGGTAACGTCGAATACTGGGTTGCTCAGATTCAACCAGGTCGCGTTCTGTATGAAATGGACGGTGTTCCTGAAGAGTTGGCACGTGAAGCGTTCCGCCTGGCGGCACGTAAACTGCCTTTCAAAACCACTTTTGTGACTCGGACGGTAATGTGATGAAAGCAAGTGAACTGAAAGATAAAACCGTTGAGCAGCTGCAGGAAGAATTGCTAGGCTTGCGTCGTGAGCAGTTTAATCTGCGCATGCAAGCGGCAACTGGTCAGCTGAATCAGACTCACATGATGAAACAAGTGCGTCGTGATATCGCACGTGTTAAAACCATCTTAAATGAGAAGGCAGGTGCGTAATGACTGATGAAAAACGTGTTCGTACTCTGCAAGGCAAAGTTGTCAGCGATAAGATGGATAAAACCATCACCGTAGCTGTTGAACGTCGTGTAAAGCACCCGGTATACGGGAAGTACATCACGCGTACAACTAAAGTACATGCGCATGACGAAGAAAACCAGTGTAAAGCTGGCGATACCGTGATTGTTCGCGAAAGTCGTCCGCTGTCTAAGAATAAATCTTGGACTCTGGAAGAAATCGTAGAGCGTGCTACTGTTGTCTAAACGCAGATAACGATAAAGAAATTAAAAGGCCTCCCTTGCGGAGGCCTTTTTTTTGATCTAAACCTTAATAGGTTGAGTACAAACATCTGAAATTAAATAAAATTTATTTTTTTGAAGAAACAATAAAAAACGCATTCCCGTGCGTGATACTCAGAGGGGAACAACCTATGTCAAAGAGCCTATTCTTTGCAGCTACGGTACTTGCAGCAAGTCCGGTAGTTGCCGCTCCACAGGAAAGTAACTCTGTCGAACAAGAGATACAAGCGCTTAAAGAGCGTTTGGCCGAACTCGAAAAGCGTTTAGCAGAAAAAGAAGAAAATGAGAAAGAAGAAGAAATTGTCGTTGTTAAAGAACAGGACATTGAGGAAGAGACAACAGCAGATAGCAGTGACAGTAAACGTCGGGTTGTGTATGACTCAGGTGTTCATGCTCGCCTAGACGAATTGGAAACGAAAACGGAAGAAAACGAAAACTGGCCAATAAAGATTCATGGTGCAGTTCGTTTTCAGTATGAATACAATAATTACGATTCTGACAATGAAGACAGAATGGGCGATTTAGATTTTGATATTTTCCGGCTGAATTTTGATGGCGAAATGGGCGGAGTGATTTTATCTGCTGAATATCGTTGGTTCAATTATCAAGATGTCGTCAAACATGCCTGGTTTGGTTATGATTTTACTGACAAGCTTCAGGGGCAGGTTGGTGTCGTAAAAATACCTTTCGGTAACATGCCTTATAATTCCCACAGTTACTTTTTTAACAGTACCTTTTATGTTGGCCTGGAAGATGAACACGATAATGGTCTTCGGTTTAAATACCGGGGTGATGAATGGGACTTCGATTTAGCTTATCTTAAGTCTGATGAGCAAGGTGGTATTGATGGCTCCACGTCCGACAGAACCGCTCGTTATAATTACGACACCGTTGGTATTAGGTTACCGGGACAGGGTGCCTATGATGAGCCTGGACTGCCAGTAGGAGAGAGCAATAGCTATGCTTTCCGTACAGCTCGTAAGTTTAACTTCAGTGATGATGAAAACTTAGAGCTCGGAGTGTCGGTTCAGGGTGGCAATTTGTATTCAGGAACCGCAGCTGAAGGCTTTACAGAAGCTCAAGACTACGAGAACCAGAATGTTGGTAACCGTTTAGCCTGGGCAGCTCACGGTGTTTATAATAACGGGCCATGGAATGTCCAGCTGCAGTATTCCGACTACGACTATGACCTGAAATTGGACAACCGAGGCGTCTACATGGCTGCCTACGCTTATTATGACGCTATCCCAACGGAAGCTAAGCTTTATACTGCCAACGTGGCTTATACACTACCTGTTGATATTGGTCCTATTACTAGCTTTACCTTTTACAATGACCACAGTTTAATGACAGACAAGATGGGCTATCAGGACGATACCTGGATGAATGTACTGGGTGTTGCGGTAGCTGCCGGTGGTGGTTTTTACACGTACGTCGATTACGTAAAAGCGAAAAACCAACCCTTTATCGGTGGTAACACTGCGACAGACGGTGGCGAAGTTAATGATCGCTTCAATATTAACTTCGGTTATTACTTCTAAAGAATTTTAAACCTGTATGGACAAAATCTAAGACATGGTTTCCGGTTAGGGTTCCATGTCTTTTTCTTTGGGCAGTATATGTTCGTAAGAGTCGCCTTCCTGGCGGAAGTCCTTCGTACGATTAAACATTTTGAGCTCCGTATGCAGAGCTGCCTTTGCCATAATATGTGCGCTGATAGGAGCCGTCAAAAATAAGAAAATAGCGATTAAAAGTTCATTAAAGTTGGGGGCTCCCTGAGCCGCTGTAATGATGATAGTGGCAATAACAATGCCGCCAATACCAATTGTCGTGTTCTTTGTTGGTGCATGAAGCCTGGTAAAAAAATCAGGTAATATGGCCAGACCAAGCGAGCCGATAAAAGCAAAGCAAGCACCTAAAAGAATGAAAAATGCAGCTAACCATTGCGACCATTCGGGTAATTGATTTAATGCGTCCATAACTGTCTACCTTTTACTCTATTAAGTCGCCGCGCAGCAGAAACTTACCCGCGGCAATAGTGCCTACAAAACCAAACATGGCAATAAGGAGAGCTGCTTCAAAATAAGTCTGGGTATTTTGATACATCCCTAATAAAAGCAATAAAGCCAAAGAATTGATATAAATGGTATCTAATGCCAGTATCCGGTCCGGTAAATCAGGGCCTTTAACCAGCCTCCAAAAGTTTAGTAACACCGACAAACTGAATAGCAAGAAGGCAATTTGCAGTACTGTTGTTAACATTTAAAAATCTCCTTCAGGCGCCGCTCGTAACGATTTCTAATGGTGTTTATAACCTCTTCGGGGTTTTCCTCAGAGAATGCATGGATAAGAATACCCTTACGTCCGCGAGTTATTTCGCAAGAAACAGTACCCGGCGTTAATGTTATTGTGCTGGCAAGAATAGTAACGGGCAGTTCTTCTTTCATATCTAACGGAAAGACGAAAAGCGCTGGTTTTATGGAGCGAGGCTTTCCTATTATCATTCCTGCAATTTTAAAATTGGCAACGACAATGTCGTGTAAAAGAATAAAGAAATAAACCAACGCCAAATCTGGGCGCTTAATGGTTGCAAACTTAGGCCACGCGGAGCGAAAAAGAAATGGAATAAACCAGGCAAACAATGCGCCCAGTACGACAACGCCAGGAGCTAATGAGTTAAACAGTAGCACCCAGACAATCAGTAAAAATACTGACAACCAAGGTGTCGGGAAAAGTTTTTTCATGATTATTATTCCTCCCCTTCAGTCAGTACGCGTGATGGATACTGTTGTACATCATAAAGCTGCTCCGCGACATCGGTAGTGTAACTACGAATAGGGTTGGCAAAAATTGTCATCGCCAGGGACAGCGCAAGAAGCACGATGACTGCTGCGCGCTTGCCTAACGGAGCTGATTGCTCGTTAGGTTTTCCTGAGAGGGTATGCCAAAGCATTTTACTTCCTGCTCTGGTTACAGAGACAAGCATAACAAGCGTTGCACCTAAGACAGCACCCCACAGCCAAAAGCTTGTTCCATTAGGACTGGCTGACTCTAAAATAAAGAGCTTTCCGACAAAGCCGGACAGCGGTGGCAACCCGATAATTGCAATTGCTGCGACCAGGAACATGACAGAATAGGTCGAGTGATTTGCCATTTTCTTGCCAGAGACAATGCGTGAGGCCGTTTTACCACGCTCAAATGCAATGAGATCAGCCAATAAAAACAGCGCACCAGTAATAAAAGTGGAGTGTATTAAATAAAACAGCATTGCACCGGTGGTAGCAATGTCATTTAAGCTGTATGTCGCTATAAGAGTGCCTATAGAAATGACGACTAAATAGGCGACTAATAAGCGCAGGTCACGCGCACCAAGGATACCGATAGCTCCGGCTAGCATGGTGATAAGACCCATAACCCATAGCCAGTCATGGGCAATAAAGGCCAGTTCGTTTGCTTCGGGACCAAAAATAAGAGTGTATACCCGAACGATAGCGTAGACACCAACCTTCGTCATTATCGCAAACAATGCAGCAACCACTCCGGTGGTTGTAGAGTATGCCTGAGGTAACCAGAAATGCAGAGGCAAGATAGCTGCTTTTATTCCGAAAACAATTAATAACATCATACCGCCGGCTTTCGCTAAAGCGGCCTGATCACCGGTTAACTGCTGAATTTGTGTGGCAAGGTCAGCCATATTCAGAGTACCCGTGACGCCATACAATGTACCTATGCCTATTAGGAAAAGTGCAGAGCCTAACAGGTTAAGCAGGACATAATGCAATGTGGTGCGTAGACGGAATTTTCCTCCTCCATGCATAAGTAATGCATACGAAGAAATTAAAAGCACTTCAAAGAATACGAATAAGTTGAAAATATCGCCTGTGGCAAAAGCCCCCATTATGCCCATAATCTGGAATTGGAACAGCGCCTGGAAATGGGAGCCGAGATTATCTTCTGCATAGCAGCCGTAAATAAGCACAGGCAGAGCTAATATTGCTGTTATCAGCATCATTAGTGCGCTGAGTTTGTCTACCATCAAAACAATGCCAAACGGCGCCGACCAGTTCCCCAGGGCATAAACAATCATTTGGTCCTGGTTAACCTGAATGAGTAACGCTATGCTCAGTATGAGTGTCAATATACTTGCCAGAAGGCCTATGGCTCTTCTCTTGGGTTGAGGTCTATCTCCCCAGGGCAGAAGTTGTAAAAGCGCTGCAAAAAGCGGCACTAAAATCGGAAGTATCGCCAAATGTTGTTGCCACATTAGCGGTTGCCCTCCGTACTGTTGTCCTGCTGATTAACCTCGTCGGTTCCTATTTCTCCTCGAGCCCGAACGGCTAAGATGATGGAGTAAGCCGTCATTGCAAAGCCGATAACAATAGCGGTAAGAACCAGCGCCTGAGGCAACGGGTCTGCATAAGTTTCCTGAGTACCATAAATTGGTGCCCCGTCTATTGTCAGTCGTCCGGTGGAAAATAGAAATAAATTAACAGCGTAAGACAGCATAGTGATGCCCACGACCACAGGAAAAGATCGGCCGCGTAAAATAAGGAAAACACTGCATGCGGTCAAAACGCCAACGGTAACAGAGTATAAAGTTTCCATTAATGTCCCTCATGCGTTGGGCGATGACGCGTCGTCATCTTGCCAAAATTACTTAAAATCATCATGGTAGCGCCGACAACAGTCAGGAAAACGCCCAGATCAAACAGTAAGGCTGTTGCAAATTCAAACTTACCGACTAACGGCCAATCTAAGTAGGTGAACCATGATGTCAGGAAGGGTTTATTAAACACCCAGCTACCAATACCGGTTAATGCAGCGGTCATTACACCAAACGACATTAATGACTGGTAATTAACATTAAACCGTTCTTTTACCCAATCGACACCGTTTGCAATGTATTGCAGAATTATGGCTGATGCGACAATCAGCCCCGCGATGAAGCCGCCGCCGGGCAAATTGTGGCCCCGAAGGAAGATGTAGGTTGCAACAACCATCGCGATAGGCAGAATAATGTTTGCTACCGTAGTTAACATCAGTGGGTGTTTAATACGGTGCCAAGGGCGGCCATCGATATCGCTTGATGGCATAAAGGGTTTCAGTTTGTTTAATAGTTTATGAATACCTGCTGCTGCGATAGCGAGCACAGTAATTTCACCTAATGTATCGAAGCCACGGAAGTCTACCAAGATCACGTTAACGACGTTTGTTCCACCGCCACCAGATTTGGCATTAGCAAGGAAAAATTCCGAAATGCTTTCAAATGGTGACGTAAGAATAGCGAAGTTAAGAGTTGCGACTATACCACCAATAAAGCTGGCAATAATAATGTCTCTGAAAACCCGGTGGCCGGATGAGGCTCGACTGGTTTTCTGTGGCATAAAGAATAACGCTAGTATCATTAAAATAATGCTAACCACTTCTACGACTAACTGAGTCATCGCTAAGTCGGGCGCTGAAAAATGCGCAAACGCCAGCGATACAACCAGGCCGACGACCGATAGCATGCTGAGCATGACGAAGCGGTTTCGGTGCAGTGTCGCTGTTGCAAATGCCGCTCCAATAAGAACCAGAGCACCCACCATACTGACCATATCAACCGGTAGTTGAGGTTTGCCACCGGTGACGACACTTAAATCACTTAATGACGGAAGTAAAACAACAATGACACTGATAAGCACAAACGCGATGTAACGCTGCAGTGAGCCTGTATCTAATCGCTCATAGAAGTTTGCTGCGGCGTCCGATACTTTTTGAACAATGTGTTCAAAGTTGTGTTTTGCGTCCTGCCCATCAAACTGTCGGTTGAAAGTGAATAGCTGGTCTCGCGCAAGATAAATCAAGACTCCGCCTACAACTGCTACAGCACTCATTAGTAAAGGTATATTGAATCCGTGCCATAAAGACAGCTTAACCTCAACAGGGGCGGCAGTAACTGCGGCTGCAGCTTGGTCGAGTATACCCGAGACCATTGTCATCGGCGCCAGTCCAATAGCAATACAGAGTAAAGCCAGAACAACAACTGGAGCTGACATCATCCGTGGTGGATCATGAGGCTTTTTCGGTAACTCTTTGTATTCGCCGTTAAAGAAAACGTCATGGATAAAGCGAATAGAGTAGGCAACCGACAGCATTGCTCCGACTGTCGCCAGAATTGGGATAAACCAGGACAATCCTCCGAACAGATGTTGTTGAAGCGCCTGGTCAAGGAAGAGTTCCTTCGACATAAAGCCATTGAAAGGCGGAATGCCAGCCATAGAGGCAGCAACAATCATGGCCAGTGTTGCGGTAATTGGCATCAGACTCATCAAGCCTTGCAGTTTCCGCATGTCACGTGTGCCTGACTCATGGTCTATAATACCGGCGGTCATGAACAGACCGGCTTTAAAACAGGCGTGATTAATAATGTGGAATAAGGCGGCTATGACTGCACCCTGCGTGCCAATGCCGAGTAGCATACAGATAAGCCCAAGGTGGCTCACAGTAGAGAATGCCAGTAACCCTTTTAAGTCATGTTTTAGCAGAGCAAAGTAAGCACCGACTAACATCGTGATTAAGCCGGTTAAAGTTACTAGGGTAAACCAGAGCTCAGTATCAGCTAATACCGGGTGAAAACGTGCGAGTAAAAAGATACCCGCCTTTACCATGGTCGCTGAGTGTAAGTACGCACTGACCGGAGTTGGGGCTGCCATAGCGTGTGGCAGCCAAAACTGAAAAGGGAATTGTGCTGACTTAGTGAAGGCGCCAAGTAAAACTAGTATTAAAGCGGGAACATAATAGGCATGAGCCTTTATTTGCTCTGCCGCTGCAAAAATATCATCGAGCTGATAGCTGCCGGCAATATTGCCAATAATAAGAAGTCCTGCCAATAAAGCGAGTCCACCGGCCCCGGTGGTTGCCAGTGCCATCCGCGCACCGCGTCGGGCATCACTACTATGGAACCAATAGCCAATCAGTAAAAAGGAAGAAATACTGGTCAGTTCCCAAAATACCCACATTAATAAGATATTATCGGCCATAACGATGCCAAGCATCGATGACATGAATAATAATAAGCACGCATAAAAACGAGCTTCATCGTCTTCATTGCTTAGATAATAGTGGGCGTAGGTAATAATGAGTACGCCAATACCCAGGATAAGCCCGACAAAAAGCAGAGAGAGGCCATCCAGTCGGACAGCGAAGTCAAGACCAATGCCCGGAAGCCATTCAACCATTTGTTTGGGCACATCCCCGGCTAAAGTTGCTGGTGCGTATTGAAATAAAACAATTAAGCACAGAACAGGAACCAGTAATGTAACTCCGGTCTTTACCGGTCGTGACGCACGTTTAACCAATAGTGGTAAGAGCGCACCAAAAAATGGGGCAAAAATAATGAATAACAGATTCATACCATCGAAGTCCCAAGTCAGCTTGTGCTCTTTATATAAGGTGGATGTAGCAGAGCAACTTAAAGTATTGAATTTACCATTGGTTTTGTCGCAATCCAACTAAACTAAACCGTTATAGTCGTTAGTTCACCGTACACCTACGAAAAATTCTGAGATTACCCTACCACTCCTAAAATTTATCTGTTACACTTCGCGGCCCTTTTTATAAGGGAAAAACCAAAGGCAGCACGACCCGAGAGGGTCTGTTTTTTTAACTAAGCGGGGCACTGAAATGATCCAAATGCAAACTACCCTGGACGTTGCCGATAACTCCGGCGCGCGCAGCGTACAATGTATTAAGGTTCTAGGTGGTTCGCACCGTCGCTACGCAAACATCGGCGATATCATCAAAGTTACTGTTAAGGAAGCAATTCCTCGCGGTAAGGTGAAGAAAGGCGATGTAGTGAATGCGGTGGTCGTTCGCACCAGAAAAGGCGTCCGTCGACAAGACGGGTCGGTCATCCGTTTTGACCGCAACGCGGCTGTGTTGTTGAATAACAACCAACAGCCCATTGGCACTCGTATTTTCGGGCCGGTAACTCGTGAACTGCGTTCAGAGCAGTTTATGAAGATTATCTCGCTGGCACCAGAAGTACTATAAGGAGTCAATTATGGCGGCAAAAATTAAACGTGATGACGAAGTAGTCGTCCTGGCAGGTAAGGACAAGGGCAAGCAAGGCAAAGTCCTGAAAGTTCTTACTGATAAAGATCGCGTGATCGTGGAAGGCGTCAACGTAGTCAAGAAACATCAGAAGCCAAATCCGGCTTTAGGTGAATCTGGCGGCATCGTTGAACAAGAAGCAGCCATCCACATTTCGAACGTAGCGATCCTTAACCCAGAGACAGGTAAAGCAGATCGTGTTGGATTTCGTATTGAAGATGGCAAGAAAGTTCGCTTCTTCAAATCGAACAACGCAATCATTTAATTCAAACTTGGAGTTTTACGATGGCGAAACTGCATGATTTTTACAGAGAATCGGTAGTTCCTGAGCTTATGAAAGAGTTCAGCTACAACAGCGTCATGCAAGTCCCTCGGATTGATAAAATCACCCTTAACATGGGTGTTGGTGAAGCTCTGGCTGACAAAAAAGTACTTGATAACGCAGTGGCTGACCTAGAGGCTATCTCTGGTCAAAAGCCAATTCGTACTGTGGCACGCAAGTCTGTCGCCGGTTTCAAAGTCCGTGAAGGCTTCCCGATTGGCTGTAAAGTAACTCTGCGCGGCGAGCGCATGTGGGACTTTTTGCAACGCTTAATTTCGATTGCAATCCCACGTATCCGTGACTTCCGCGGCCTGAACCCTAAATCGTTCGATGGTCGTGGTAATTACAGCATGGGTGTTCGTGAGCAGATCATCTTTCCGGAGGTCGACTATGACAAAGTCGACAAGGTACGTGGTCTGGATATCACCATTACCACAAATGCTGGCACAGATGACGAAGCTCGTGCTTTGCTAGCTGCCTTTAACTTCCCGTTCAGAAAGTAAGGTGTAGAGTTATGGCAAAACAGTCAATGAAAGCGCGTGACGTGAAGCGAGCTAAAATCGCTTCAAAATACGCAGAAAAACGCAACGCACTGAAAACGGTCATTAATGACCCTAAAGCATCAGACGAAGAGCGTTGGGAAGCCGTACTTAAGTTGCAACAGCTCCCACGTGATGCCAGTCCGACGCGTCAACGTAACCGTTGTCGTATAACTGGTCGTCCTCATGGTTTCCTTCGTAAATTCGGCATGAGCCGAATCAAGGTCCGTGAGATGGCGATGCGCGGTGAAATTCCTGGCTTGAAAAAAGCTAGCTGGTAAGCCACGAATCACGGGAGAAAGCAAATATGAGCATGCAAGATCCAATTGCGGATATGTTCACACGCATTCGCAACGCTCAAGGTGCTAACAAAGTAACGGTTAAAATGCCGTCTTCTAAGCAGAAAGTGGCGATTGCTCAAGTTCTGAAAGAAGAAGGTTTTATTACTGGTTACAGTGCCGAGAGTACTGTTAAACCTGAGCTTGAAGTCGAACTGAAGTATTTCGAAGGCAAGCCAGTAATTGAAACAATCGAGCGCGTTAGTCGCCCCGGTCTGCGTATCTATAAGAAACGCAACGAGCTGCCTAACGTAATGGGTGGCCTTGGCATCGCAGTAGTTTCGACGTCTAAAGGCCTGATGACTGATCG
Organism: Pseudomonadota bacterium; assembly: GCA_051747845.1. Taxonomy (GTDB): domain Bacteria; phylum Pseudomonadota; class Gammaproteobacteria; order Enterobacterales; family Alteromonadaceae; genus Idiomarina. The sequence continues at coordinate 7,784 of JBNJGQ010000026.1, read as the reverse complement.
TGCCGCTCGCCAAGCTGGTCTTGGTGGCGAAATTATCGGTTACGTAGCGTAATTAGGAGGTAGGAAATGTCACGTGTTGCTAAAGCACCCATTGAAATTCCTGCTGGCGTTGAAGTTACGCTAAATGGCCAGGAAGTCACGATTAAAGGTGCCCAAGGCTCACTGAGTCGTGTTGTAAACGATGCAGTTGAACTAGTGAAAGAAGACAGTGAGTTACGTACTAACGCCCGTGAAGGTGTTGCTAACTCAACTGCTCAAGCTGGTACGGCTCGTGCATTGTTGCAAAACATGGTGGTCGGAGTCACTAAAGGATTCGAACGTAAGTTACAGTTGATGGGTGTTGGTTACCGTGCGCAAGCACAAGGTAAGAAACTGAACCTGACGCTAGGCTTTTCGCATCCTGTGGAGTTCGAAATTCCGGAAGGAATTACAATCGATACTCCGACTCAGACTGAAGTCGTCGTTAAAGGTGCAGATAAGCAGTTAGTTGGTCAAGTTGCCGCTAACATTCGCGCATACCGTAAGCCAGAGCCTTATAAAGGCAAAGGCGTTCGTTATGCTGACGAGCAAGTGCGCCGTAAAGAAGCCAAGAAAAAGTAGGGTAATACGATGGACAATAAAGCAGCTCGCTTACGTCGTGCTACTCGCGCACGTAAACAAATTAAAGAGTTGGGTGCAAATCGCCTGGTCGTTCACCGTACACCACGGCATATTTACGCACAGTTGATCGCACCTAACGGTTCTGAAGTGCTGGCAGCCGCATCGACTGCAGAGAAAAGTGTTCGCGAAGGGCTTAAATCTACAGGTAATGTAGATGCAGCCAAAGTCGTGGGCAAAACTATCGCTGAACGAGCGATTGAAAAAGGCGTTAAAAACGTTTCTTTCGATCGTAGTGGTTTTAAATACCACGGTCGCGTAGCCGCATTAGCGGACGCAGCTCGTGAAGCCGGACTTCAGTTCTAGGAGACGAACATGGCAAATGTAGAAGCTCAAACCGGTGAACTGATAGAAAAGTTGATCACAGTTAATCGTGTAGCAAAGGTTGTTAAAGGTGGTCGTATCTTTAGCTTCACTGCACTGACTGTGGTTGGCGACGGTAAAGGTAAAGTCGGTTTTGGTTATGGTAAAGCGCGTGAAGTACCTGCTGCTATTCAAAAAGCAATGGAGAAAGCACGTCGCAATATGGTTACCGTTCAGCTGAAAGGCGACACTTTACAGCACCCTGTTAAAGGGCGTCATTCAGGTTCACAGGTATACATGCAACCTGCTTCAGAAGGTACGGGTATCATCGCTGGTGGTGCAATGCGTGCGGTTCTGGAAGTTTCAGGTGTACATAACGTGCTGTCAAAAGCATACGGTTCAACCAACCCAATCAACGTTGTTCGCGCGACTATCAAAGCGTTGAACGGCATGAAATCGCCGGAGCAAGTTGCGGCGAAGCGTGGATTGCGCGTTGACGAAATACTGGGGTAGTGAACAATGGCGAATAAGACAATCAAAGTAACACAGACGCGTAGCTCTATCGGCCGTTTGCCGAAGCATAAAGCTACACTACGTGGCTTGGGTCTCCGCCGCATTGGTCACACAGTAGAGTTGGAAGACACTGCTGCAGTCCGCGGTATGGTGAACCGAGTTAATTACATGGTTAAGGTGGAGGGATAAGCGATGGAACTTAATACTCTTGCTCCCGCACCTGGTGCAAAAAGCAGCAAAAAGCGCGTTGGACGCGGTATTGGTTCAGGTCTTGGAAAGACTGGTGGACGTGGCCACAAAGGGCAGAAATCTCGCTCTGGTGGTACTGTTAAGCCAGGTTTCGAAGGCGGGCAAATGCCAATTCAACGTCGTCTGCCAAAATTTGGTTTTACTTCTCGCAAAGCAATGGTTACTGCGGAAGTAAACTTGGCAGAGATCGCGAAGGTTGACGGTGATACCGTTGAACTGGCGACTTTGAAAGCAGCAGGTCTCGTTCGTAAGAACGTACTACACGCTAAAGTCATCAAATCTGGTGAGTTAAGTCGTGCTGTGACTGTAAAAGGTCTGAAAGTCACCAAAGGCGCTCGCGAAGCTATTGAAGCTGCTGGCGGCAAAATCGAAGGATAGAGCAAATGGCTAAACCAGGATTGGAATCAAATCGAGCGCAAGGTGGCTTGTCGGAACTTAAGCGTCGCCTGTTGTTTGTGTTAGGAGCGATTATCGTTTTCCGAGCGGGCTCCTTTGTGCCTATTCCTGGTATTGATGCCGCTGTATTAGCTCAGCTATTCGAGCAGCAGAAAGATACCATCGTTGCCATGTTTAACATGTTCAGCGGTGGTGCCTTGGAGCGCGCTTCAGTATTTGCATTAGGTATTATGCCGTATATTTCGGCTTCGATTATTATGCAGTTGGCAAGTGTGGTTCATCCACGCCTGGCAGAGCTTAAGAAAGAAGGTGAATCTGGTCGTCGTAAGATAAACCAGTATACGCGGTGGGGTACTTTAATACTGGCTACGTTCCAGTCGATTGGTATAGCTACTGGCTTACCAAACTTAATGCCAGGACTCGTAATAGACCCTGGTTTCGGCTTCTATTTCACTGCTATTGTGAGCTTAGTCACAGGAACCATGTTCCTTATGTGGTTGGGTGAGCAAATTACTGAGCGTGGTATAGGCAACGGTATCTCTATCCTGATCTTTGTGGGTATTGTTGCAGGATTACCTTCCGCTATCGGCCAAACGGCTGAACAAGCGCGTCAAGGTGACTTGCACTTGTTATTGTTATTGTTAATTGGTGTTGTGGTTATTGCAGTCACTTACTTCGTTGTTTTTGTTGAACGTGGTCAGCGTCGTATCGTCGTTAACTATGCGAAGCGTCAACAGGGTCGTAAGGTATTTGCTGCACAAAGCACTCACTTGCCATTGAAAGTGAATATGGCAGGTGTTATTCCACCAATTTTCGCGTCGAGTATTATTTTATTCCCGGGTACTATTGCCACTTGGTTTGGCTCTGGTGAAGGTGCGGTTGCAGACTTTTTGCAACAAGTATCAATGACATTGTCTCCCGGTCAGCCGTTATATGTGTTATTGTACGCGGCTGCGATAATCTTCTTCTGTTTCTTCTATACAGCGTTGGTATTTAACCCTCGCGAAACGGCGGATAACTTGAAGAAGTCAGGTGCATTTATCCCGGGTATACGCCCAGGTGAACAAACCTCGAGATATATCGATAAAGTAATGACGCGCTTAACATTAGCAGGCGCACTGTACATTACCTTTGTCTGTTTGGTTCCGGAGTTCATGATGATTGCATGGAATGTGCAGTTCTACTTCGGCGGTACATCATTATTGATTATCGTTGTTGTTATCATGGACTTTATGGCACAGGTTCAGACTCATATGATGTCGCATCAATATGACTCTGTCCTGAAAAAAGCCAATCTCAAAGGCTACGGCCGGTAAGATTGGGTAGAACGGAGAGTAGCAATGAAAGTTCGTGCTTCCGTGAAGAAAATCTGTCGTAACTGCAAAATCATCAAGCGTAACGGTGTAGTTCGCGTTATTTGCACTGATGCTAAGCATAAGCAACGACAAGGTTGATTCGAAGGAAAGGCTAGCGGCTTAACAGCCGCGGCCTTTGAAGTATTTGCAATTCGGCAATCGGTTGAGTATCCTAACGGGCTTTTCAACTGAAGCCTACAAATTAAAGGAGACGTGTTAGTGGCCCGTATCGCTGGCATTAACGTTCCTGACAATAAGCATGCAGTCATTGCCTTGACTGCAATCTACGGTGTTGGCCGTACTCGTTCACAGCAGATTCTTGCTGCAACGGGTATTGCTGAAGACACTAAGATTGGTTCATTGTCAGAAGACAAACTGGACGCGCTTCGTGACGCAGTATCAAAGTTCGCAGTAGAAGGCGATCTGCGTCGTGAAGTATCTATGAACATTAAACGTTTGATGGACCTCGGGTGTTTCCGTGGACTTCGTCATCGTCGTAGCTTACCTCTACGTGGGCAGCGCACTAAAACAAATGCGCGCACTCGTAAAGGTCCGCGCAAACCAATTAAGAAATAGGGGGATTGAGTAATGGCTAAAACACCAACTCGCTCTCGAAAGCGCGTTAAAAAGCAGGTCGCCGATGGCATGGCTCACGTACATGCATCTTTCAACAACACCATTATTACCATTACTGATCGCCAGGGTAACGCATTAGCGTGGGCTACCGCAGGTGGATCGGGCTTCCGTGGTTCACGGAAATCAACGCCGTTCGCAGCACAGGTTGCAGCAGAACGAGCAGGTGAAATGGCGAAGGAATACGGACTGAAAAACCTGGAAGTATTTGTGAATGGTCCAGGCCCAGGTCGTGAATCATCGATTCGTGCCCTGAACGCCGTTGGTTACAAAATCACAAATATTACCGATGTGACACCGATTCCTCACAACGGTTGTCGTCCGCCTAAGAAACGTCGCGTTTAAGGCGTGAATCGATAGTTGGAGAAAGATCATGGCAAGATATTTGGGTCCTAAGCTCAAGCTGAGCCGTCGCGAAGGAACAGATTTGTTCCTTAAAAGCGGCGTTCGCGCAATCGATTCTAAATGTAAGATCGAGACTGCACCAGGACAACACGGCGCGCGTCGCGGCCGTTTGTCAGACTATGGTGTTCAGTTGCGTGAGAAACAGAAAGTTCGTCGTATGTACGGCGTTCTGGAAAAGCAATTTCGTAACTACTACAAAGAAGCTGCACGACTGAAAGGCAATACCGGTGAGAACCTGTTGCAGTTGCTGGAACAGCGCTTGGATAACGTAGTGTATCGCATGGGTTTTGCGTCAACACGCGCAGAAGCTCGTCAGCTGGTCAGTCACAAAGCAGTTGTTGTGAATGGTCAGGTAGTGAACATTCCATCGTTCAAGGTTCGTCCTGAAGATGTCGTTTCTGTTCGCGAAAAAGCGAAAAAGCAGGCACGTATCGGAGCAGCACTGGAACTTGCAGAACAACGCGAGAAGCCAGTCTGGATAGAAGTAGACAACAGCAAATTGGAAGGTGAATTTAAACGTCTTCCAGAACGTAGCGACTTGTCTGCTGAAATTAACGAACAGTTGATCGTAGAGCTTTACTCTAAGTAAAGCTTAAGCATAGAGAGAGGACACAATGCAGGGTTCTGTTACCGAATTCCTAAAGCCGAGGTTAGTCGACATCGAGCAAATCAGCCCGACTCATGCCAAGGTGACACTGGAGCCTCTGGAACGCGGCTTTGGTTATACACTGGGTAATGCGTTACGTCGCATTTTACTGTCGTCAATGCCAGGCTGTGCAGTGACTGAGGTTGAAATCGATGGCGTGCTGCACGAATACAGCAGCAAAGAGGGCGTTCAGGAAGATGTCATTGAAGTTTTGTTAAACCTGAAAGGGCTGGCTGTCAGCATCGAAGGTAAAGATGAAGCGACTCTGACTTTGAATAAATCCGGAGCAGGTCCTGTAACAGCAGGCGATTTCACTCACGATGGTGATGTTGAAATCGTTAATCCTGAGCACGTTATCTGTCATCTGACAGGCGACTATGAACTCGTTATGCGAGTGAAAGTTGAACGTGGTCGCGGTTACGTGCCTGCGGCATCACGTCAGTCCGCTGATGATGATGAACGTCCAATCGGTCGTCTACTTGTCGACGCGTCGTTCAGCCCGGTTGAGCGCATTGCATATTCTGTAGATGCGGCACGTGTTGAGCAGCGCACCGACTTAGATAAGCTGGTTATCGAAATGGAGACCAATGGTACATTGGATCCAGAGGAAGCAATCCGCCGTGCAGCAACAATTTTAGCTGAGCAGTTGGATGCCTTCGTTGAACTTCGTGATATCAGCGAACCGGAAGAGAAAGAAGAGAAACCGGAATTTGATCCGATTCTTCTTCGTCCGGTAGACGACTTGGAATTGACTGTTCGATCTGCGAACTGCTTAAAAGCAGAAGCGATTCAGTACATTGGTGACTTAGTACAACGGACTGAGGTCGAGTTGTTAAAAACTCCGAACTTAGGTAAGAAGTCGTTGACTGAAATCAAAGACGTGTTGGCTTCACGTGGTTTGTCTCTTGGCATGCGCCTTGAGAACTGGCCACCAGCTAGCTTAATTGATAACGACTAAGGTCACCTTAGTAATAGATTTACTGAGAAGGGTATAGGTATGCGCCATCGTAAGAGTGGTCGTCAACTAAATCGAAACAGCAGCCATCGTCAGGCAATGTTCCGCAACATGGCAAGCTCTTTGGTGCGTCATGAGATCATCAAGACGACTTTGCCAAAAGCAAAAGAGTTACGTCGCGTTGTTGAGCCGTTGATCACAATGGCAAAACAAGACAGCGTAGCAAATCGTCGTCTGGCGTTCGCACGCACACGTGACAAAGAAGTTGTTGGCAAGCTGTTTAATGAGTTAGGTCCGCGTTATGAAGAACGCCCAGGTGGTTACACTCGTATTATGAAGTGTGGCTTCCGTACAGGTGATAACGCACCAATGGCTTACATTGAATTAGTTGGTCGCCCAGAAGTAGAAGAAGTTGAAGAAGTAGCTGAAGAAGTTACAGAGTAAACTGATTCAGAAAGTTAAAAAGCCGACTGTACGCAGTCGGCTTTTTTGTTTTTCGGAGCTGCAATCCTTTTCTTAATCTAGCTCGTCGTCAAATATTTTGGCTAACGTTTCTTCTTCTAAATATCCCTCGTTAACCAGCCACTCAAGCTCTTTACGACTTACTCCGGATTGTTTTGCTTCTAAAGTCAGCAATCTCCATTCTTCCTTATTAAGACTGTAGGTTTGGTTCTCTTTGTTTGTTCCTACAAAGAAGTCCTTTAACACGGAAATTAGCGATGTTGCTGTGTCTGGTAGTGTTTTAATAGACTCGGTTATTGAAGAGAGTATAGAGTCAGGTGCTTCCTTGGCAGCAGTGCGCAAAACGGACTCGGTAAAATCAGGGTGTGATGCTACTGCTTTTCTTATAATTATGTCTGCTTGTCCAGGCTCTCGTTTGAGAGCGATGCTAATGATGTCGTCGATATAAGCTGGCTCGGTTTGAATAGCCGACTCGACGATAGCGTCACATAAGTCAGGGTAGCGTTTAATAGCTATGTCGACCACGCTATAGGTGACAGCGGGCTCAGCTTGCATTGCTGCAACTACAATAGCTTTGACTCGATTTTCTCTTGCATCAAATGCTGCATCAACAATAAAACTGGCGTGCTCAGGATAATGGTTAATTAAAATGCGGACTGTGCGCATAATCGAGAAATTCTTGTTTAGGTGATTATCAATGATATTTCGGTAGGTACTTTTTAAATCGGACTCTGAACTCGTCGTGTTGCTATCTAAAGTGATAGCGTTGCTCGTTCGTATTGCGCTCGGATTTAGAGTTGCCACAAGCAAACAGGTAAAAGTAATTAATTTCCAGCGCATATATCGAAGCCCCTAAATTGAGTCTATTTATTATTTGAGGTTTTAATATAACAACAGTTCAAATAAAGCACAAAAAAACAACAAAATAGATTTAAAATCGCTCAATAATAAGGGCTTTCAAAGTCACCAGTTTGTTTTTTAGTCAGTTGATGTCTGAGATCAAAAAAAGATCTTGAAAGGCTTGGAGAGATCACTATAATTCGCCGCCGTTGTCATGAGTTATCCGAAAAGGATTCAGGCAACGGCGTTTTGTTTCAACCGGGCTGAAAAAGCTGAAAAAATGGGTTGACGAAACGACTGGGAAGTGTAGAATACGCCTCCCTGCTTCGAAAGAAGCAACGCTCTTTAACAATTATATCAAGCCAAGCAA
>JBNJGQ010000025.1:0-23341 GCA_051747845.1 Pseudomonadota bacterium | reverse complement strand
CAATGACGCAACAGATATAGAAAATCGTCATGTGGAGATCGTAAACCTGGTTACTAACTTCAGTGACACCTTGGGTCATATTGAGTTGCGACTTAGCAGTGGCCGGTAAACTCGTTAGCGCCAATAGTGCCCACAAAGGCTTCATTTTCACGTGGCTTCTCCTCTTATTCTTCAATGAGACAGCAAATAATTTCGCTAGCCTGAAATAGAAGAACAAAGAGGTAAGCAGAAAAAGGTACAGCTTCTCCCCAGAAATCGCTTTCTCTACTGACTCTTTGTTGTAGTTATCGTTATTATATTATTTTTATATTCGGGTACTGCATTTATTAACGAATTTACAACCAAAGATCCAGATCAAATCAAACAAATGCACAAAAAATAGGCGGATCTGTTAAAAAAAGGCTGCAAAAGCAGCCTTGGGGGATAAAACACACAAACAAAGTGGGATTAGTGCAGGTGGGATGTCAGTGTGTTTTTATCAAACAGAAAATATTGTGTTTCACTCAATTTACTGGCCATACGAGCGCGCTGCCAGGTACGGTTGGAAACTGAGTCCAGATAACCGATAACCATACTGCTGGTACCGGCCAGCAAAGCTTGCTCCAGCGCCCATTCGCAGCGTTCAGCGGAATGGCTGCGCAACCAGCGAATTTGCGATTCAGCAACACCACAAGCAATAAGCTGCTGAATCACGCCTTTGTCGCCGCCAATAACTGTTACCCATTGGCTTGGCTTTTGTTGCAAAGCCTGCTGAACAACGGGTGACAGGCTGTCGACGTCAATTGCGTCTTGAGTGGTTTTCGCATCTAACTGGAACGATGGTGCCGTACTTTCGGCAGTCCACAGACCTGGGTGATGTAATTTGTGCTGATGTTGGGTTTTCATAAGGTCGCTCCGTTTCTGATTACACCGACGGCAAGCCCTTCAATGGCAAAAACTTGCTCTGCCAGATTGACAGTAATGGTCGAGAAATCTTCATTTTCAGGATGAAGCAAAATAGTTTTTCCACGCTGTTCAAAACGCTTTACAGTGACATCGTCTTCTACGCGGGCAACGACTATCTGGCCGTTACGAGCCTGTTCTGTTTTGTGAACAGCCAGTAAGTCGCCGTCTAAAATTCCAATGTCTTTCATGCTCATGCCGTTTACTTTAAGTAAGAAGCTGGCAGCAGGGTGAAATAAAGACTCGTCAATTTTGTAATGACCTTCAACGTGCTGTTCGGCCAACAACGGCTCCCCGGCTGCGACCCGGCCAATTAACGGCAAGCCATCCGCAATGTCGTAGTCATCGGCTACAAGACGAATGCCGCGCGACATGCCGGGTAAAATTTCAATAACCCCTTTTCGTGCCAGAGCTTTTAAATGCTCTTCTGCGGAGTTGGCAGAACGAAAGCCAAGCTTATGGGCAATTTCTGCACGCGTTGGCGGCATACCGGTGGCGTGTAGGTTATCCTTAATAAGTTCAAGGATTTCTGATTGTCTTGGTGTTAACGGGCGCATAATGTACCTGTTTATTTGTACAGTGATACTGTGAGTATATACAGGTAAATTCATTTCGCAAGTAATTTCTTGAACGACAAATTTAAACGAAGTTGGTATCCTATCTATCTGTTTAAAACAGAGGTCTCAGTATGAAAGGAATAAGTCGCTTTTACCCGGTCTTTAAGTACCCCCTGCGTTGGTTAACGCGCTTTCAGGAAATTTGGGACGGTACTGAAGAAGAGCATGAAACCACAGTTGCTAAGCCAGTTGTGTATGTCATGCGTTCAACGTCTAAAGCAGACTTATCCATTTTGCAAAGAGCAGCAGCTAAACGTGGGCTCCCTGATCCGACCGAGCCTTTAGTGGTTGACGGTACAAGCTATGACCGAATTATGTTCCTCGAAGAGTTTGCTGAGGATACCTCAGAGCAGACCGTTTCAGAATTTCATCAACTGCTGACCTTACACAAAGACAACGCAGAGCTCGACGTACAGCTTGTGCCGGCAGGTGTGTTCTGGGGACGTCAGGCCGGGCAGGAGGCCAATGCGGGTAACGCGATGACGGGTGACCTTGATAACCCGGGGCACTGGCGAAAATTTTGGTTGGTGTTATTTTCTGGTCGCCAGGTTCTACTGCGTTTCTCACGTGCGGTCAGTCTGGGCACAATGGCGCGTGATCACGGTACCGATATGCGCATCGCTCACAAATTGGCGCGAGTGGCACGGGTGCACTTTGTGCGTATGCGCCATGCCGTTGCCGGCCCTAAGTTAAGTCACAGAAAAGAATTAATGGCAGCACTGATTGATACCCCTGCTTTAAAAAAGGCTGTAGCCGATGAAGCCCGGGGTAAGAAAATCAGTGAAGAAGCGGCGCGTAAGCGTGCCTTATCCTACATTGATGAAATTGCAGCGAATTACAGCTCGACCTTAGTTCGTGTACTGGACCGCTTTATGACCTGGATGTGGAATCGTATTTATAACGGTATTCATGTCAAAGGTGGCGATACTATCCGGAGACTTGCGCAACAAGGGCATGAGATTATTTATGTGCCTTGTCACCGCAGTCATATGGATTATTTACTGCTGAGTTACGTGATTTATAAAGAAGGCCTGGTACCGCCGCATATTGCCGCAGGGGTCAATCTTAACTTTTTTCCTGTGGGTGGTATTTTCCGTCGTGGCGGCGCATTCTTTATTCGTCGTAGTTTCCGGGGTAACAAATTGTACTCAGCAGTTTTTCGCGAATATTTGTGCTGGTTGTTTCAAAAAGGCTACCCGGTGGAATATTTCAGCGAAGGCGGTCGCTCCAGAACCGGCCGCTTATTACCGCCTAAAACCGGTATGCTGGCAATGACCGTTCAGGGCATGTTGCGTGATCAGCAACGTCCTGTGTCGCTGGTACCCGTGTACCTTGGCTATGAGCACATTATGGAAGTGTCTACTTATCTGAAAGAACTAAAAGGTAAGGACAAAGAAAAAGAGTCGGTATTTCAAATTCTGAAAACGGTGACAAAACTAAAGAACTTTGGACAGGGTTTTGTAACTTTCGGCCAGCCTATCAACCTGAAACACCATTTAGACAAAAAGGCGCCCACCTGGCATCAGTCGGTTACCCGTGGTGCGCAGGAACCTGAGCGACCCAACTGGCTTAACCCGGTGGTGAATGGTTTAGCGGTGCAAGTAATGCAGGGCATTAATGACTCAGCTGCCGCCAACAGCGTTAACCTGACCGCTCTGGCGTTATTAAGCTCTGAGCACCATGCGTTATTAAAGGAAGAGCTTTTGGCGCAGTTAGAAGTGTACTTAGGGGTTCTGCGTGAAGTGCCCTACAGCAATTTAGTGAGTGTTCCTGAAGAGACGCCGGAAGAATTATGGCAGCAAGCGCTCCGGACAGACAAATTCACCGTCAGCAGCGACACCATGGGTGAGGTGATTTCACTGGAGCGGATGTCAGCCATTGCGATGACTTACTATCGCAATAACATACTGCATATGATGGTTGTACCGGGCATTGTGGCTTCCATTATTATGGCGAAAAAGAAAGTTAGCGTAGCGGAGATAGCGGCTCGCACTCAAGCGATTTACCCGTCATTAAAGGCGGAGTTGTACCTAAGTCACAGTGTTGATGACCTGCCATTGTGGACAGAAGCCTTAGCAGAGGAACTGGCGCGGCAAAACCTGATTACACTGGAAAACGGCATCTGCACTATTGCGCAGCGTGAGAGCGCCGAGTGGTATCGCTTACGCTTATTAGCTAACAGTGCCAGCGAAACGTTGCAGCGTTACTGTATCGTGCTGGAGCTGTTGCAACAGGCGCAGCCAATTATGCGTGCCGACCTGGAGAAACAGTCAATTACACTGGCCGAGCGTCTAAGCTCAATACACGGTATTGATGCACCGGAGTTTTACGACAAGAAAGTCATGTCGACGCTGATTGCCAGTTTAAAACAGCAAGGCTTGGTGGAAATAGACGACGACGGGCAGCAAATTGCTGCAGAACCGGTGGGTGAATTAAGCGACCAGGTGGATGAACTTATCGATGGTCCGGTACTGCAGACCATTCGTCAGTCGGTTGAGCACTTTGTTCAACAGTTAAAAGCACCCACCGATGACGAACAAAAACAGAGTGACTAGAGCCAGTAGTGCAGCGCTAAACCAATAGCGAACACCATGCCTACATAGTGATTATGCAGAAAAGCCTGGAAGCATTTTCCGGGCTCTCTGTGTCGTATGAGCCAATGTTGGTACCCGAACAGGAGCAATACCACGGCTAAACCCAGCCAGGCCCATATTTCGGCGGATAATAAATAAAGCACCCAGGCCAGCAGCGCCAGAGAGACTAACTGCATAATGCCAATGGCCAGGCGATCAAACCGGCCGAATAAAATAGCGGTGCTCTGCAGGCCAATCTTTAGGTCGTCCTCGCGGTCAGCCATGGCGTACTCGGTATCATAGGCCACGGTCCAGATTACATTGGTCAGGAATAATAACCCGGCAATTAACCACTGCTCAGATTCCAGCGCGGTAAAGGCCATTAAGATACCAAAACTGAAGGCAATACCGAGAACCACTTGCGGCAGATGAGTCCAGCGTTTACAAAATGGATAAAGCGCAGCGACACCAGCGGCAAAAAAGCTGAGCATAACGGTCTGGGTATTAAGCTGCATCACCAGACCAAAGGCAATTGCTAACAGGGCTATAAAGCCTACCATAGCTTCTGTTGCCGATATTTTTCCGGCCGGAATAGGTCGTTGACGAGTGCGGCGAACATGGCCGTCGAAGTTACGATCAGCAAAGTCATTAATAACGCAGCCGGCTGACCGCATAACAAAAGTTCCCAACAGGAAAATAACCACAATACGCATGGGTGGGTTGCCGGCTCCGGCTATCATCAATGCCCAGATAGTTGGCCAGGCGAGTAGATAGGTGCCAATAGGACGGTCTGCTCTCATTAACTGCCAAAATGCGGCTAACTTTTGCATGCTAACTCCTTTTATTGCGACGAAAAGTTTCAGACGCTGAATACAGTGAGGACGGCTCAAGGAATATCTCACTAACCAGTAACTGTTCGCCCGCGGTTGAAAACATTCTTCGCCTGCCAAGCAACGCGTGATCCCTTTGAAACCATTGCTGGTTCAGTTGCGCGACAGGGTGGTCCTCTCCAACTTCTGCAACTTCTATATCGCCGCAGTGTAAATCGCTGCGGGCAAACAAGGATTCACCCAGAGACTGATTGCCAAGTTGCTGTAAGTTCAGCGTATTGGCTTGCTCCGCGCTTGGCGAAAACAGACTTCGCGCAAAAACCCACGGCTGCTTATCACAGTATAGTAGAACTTCGCGAACTACCACGTTACAGCTAAGGTTAAGTCGTTGCTTTTCTTCAGCGGCTGGCTCCAGTACCTGCTGGCCAAGCAATTTTACCGAAAAATTTCCACCGACTTGTTTTAGGCGTTGCGTTAACGAACCTTCGTAGAGCAGCCAGTCGGCCTGCTCAGCGGTTAACTCGAATTGTTGTGGCGGCGACCACTGCAGCGCTTCGCTAACCGGAAAAGCCGGAATTGGATAAAACTCTGTTGTCATTTGTGTTGGCGTTATTAAGCTCTGTCGCTATGATAGCAGGAAGAATTTAATTGAACAGCAATCGGGCCGGGTAGGGCTATGAAACTTCTGATAACAGTAGTAGCAAGTATTTTTCTTTGGTGCAGCAGTGTTTCTTCTGCCTCAGCACAGGATGTCTCTTATTATGGTTTTGAACCGGACATCACCACGAATTACCTGAAAGAAGGTAACGATTATCGGCTTGGGTTTATTCGTGTAGCCATTGAAGTGATGGTGCCAGACCCCAGCTACATTAGTGTGGTAGAGCATCACGCGCCGTTATTGCGCAATGCCTTTGTCTCAATTTTAAGTACCGCAACCGAACGTCAGGTCAGAACAATGACCGGCCGTGATCAGTTGCGCTTAAAGTGTGTGGAACGAGCTCAGGAACTTATGCAGCAGGAAACGGGTAACCCGGTTATCCGTGACGTCATTTTCACTAAATACATTTATCAGTAGAGTTGCCGCATTTTAGGATTTAACCAACGCACCACAAAGCCTGCAAAGCAGCCGGAAATGAGTCCGGCTAAGTGCGCCTCGTTGGCCACATTGACCCACAACATATCGGTGTAGCCAATGACCAGCCAAAGCAGCATGAAGATAATAAGCCCCGGCGGCAGATAAAGCGGGGTTGGGCGGTTAAAGCTGTATACCCAGCAAAAGCCAAGCAGGCCATAAACCACCCCAGACAGCCCACCAAAGTTAGGTCCATTAAATAGATATTGAATAACGTTGGCGGTAATGCCACAAAATAATAGCAGGGCCAGTAACCAGGACAGCCCGAAAGAACGCTCAATTCTTCCACCCAGATACCACCACCAGAACAGGTTGAAAACCAGGTGCAGCACAGTAAAGTGCATGAGTACCGGGGTAATAAAGCGCCAGGGTTGTTCATAAGGCAGAGCTGAAAAATAGATGCTGATTTTTAGCGTGTCCAGAACGGTTTCTGGGTACATCTGAACGGCTGCAAATACCAACAACGTCAATACCGCAACAATACGCGTTAGCCAGCCACTTTGTTTCAGCAAACTAAAAGACAAAGAGGTTGAATGCGATGCCGTGGCTGGCTTTTCCTGTACCGGCTCAGCGGCTAGCTCCGGGTTATCTTTAAACTGTTGAATTAATGTCTTAGCAGCGGCTTCATAGCTGCTCTGGTGTAACCACAACTCCAATTGCTCACCGCGTTCGGTAACGCTGACCGGCATGCCCTGCTGACGTAAGTACTGATAAAGCTTATGCATCCAGTCTGAGTCGCGGCTGCTGAGCAATCGTCGCATGGTTTAATTCCTTTCGGTATGTTCAGGAAAAGACATGGACCAGGCCGTGTAGCCGCCGTCCATGCTGTGCACATCAGTAAAACCGTTACCTGCTATGTAGTCAGCAGCGCCCTGACTGCTAATGCCATGGTAGCAAACCACAACCACCTTTTGGTTTTTATCAACCGAACTCAGGAACTGCGGTAAATTGCTGTTATCCAGGTGTTGAGAGCCCGGGATGTGCCCTGCAGCAAAAGACTGCGGGTCACGGATATCAACAAAGACCGCTTCGCCATTTTGCCAAAGCTCAACGGCGGTGGGTAATTCCATTAGCTGATAACTGCTCATATATTTTTAATCCCAGTTCAGGATGACTTTGCCAGACTGGCCTGAAATCATGGTTTCAAAGCCTTTTTCAAAGTCATCTATGGGCATTTCATGCGTCAAGATAGGTGAAATATCCAGTCCAGACTGCAGTAAGCTGGCCATTTTGTACCAGGTTTCGAACATTTCACGACCGTAAATACCTTTAATGACCAAGCCTTTAAAAATGACCTGGTTCCAGTCAATAGCGACGTTCTCTGGCGGAATCCCCAGCATGGCGACTTTGCCGCCGTGGTTCATAGCTTCCAGCATTTGTGAAAACGCCGACGGTACGCCTGACATTTCCAGACCCACGTCAAAGCCTTCCTTCATGCCCAGCTCCGTCATGACGTCAGACAGTTTCTCTTTGCTAACGTCTACTGCGCGGGTAACGCCCATTTTACGAGCTAAGTCCAGACGGTATTCGTTTACGTCAGTAATCACCACATGGCGTGCACCAACGTGACGGGCAACGGCTGCTGCCATAATGCCAATTGGGCCGGCGCCAGTAATCAGTACGTCTTCGCCCACCAGGTCAAAAGCCAGAGCGGTATGCACAGCGTTACCGAATGGGTCAAATACCGCCGCCATTTCGTCAGTGACGTCATCTGGCAGTTTGAAGGCGTTCTCAGCCGGTAGTGCTAAGTATTCTGCGAAAGCGCCCGGGCGATTTACGCCAACGCCATAGGTGTTACGGCACAAATGACGACGGCCGGCACGACAATTACGACAGTGACCACAGGTAATGTGGCCTTCGCCGGAAACGCGGTCACCAATTTCAAAGCCTCGTACGCCATCACCCATAGCGGCAACTTCACCCACGTATTCGTGACCCACTACCATAGGCACCGGAATGGTTTTCTGCGACCAGTCGTCCCATTTGTAAATGTGAACGTCAGTACCGCAAATGGCGGTTTTCTTAATTTTAATCAGCAAATCGTTGTAGCCGCATTCAGGCTTCTCAACGTCCGTCATCCAGATGCCCGGTTTTGCGTGCAGTTTTGACAAAGCTTTCATTCTTTACTCCTTAAATCACACCCAGGTCTTTACCAATGCGGGTAAAGGCTTCAATGGTGCGATCCAGTTGTTCGCGTGTGTGAGCCGCCGACATTTGCGTGCGGATACGAGCTTTGCCTTTAGGAACGACAGGGAAGGAAAAGCCGATCACATAAATATCTTCTTCCAACAGGCGGTCTGACATTTCAGAGGCCAGTTTGGCATCGCCTACCATGACGGGAATAATGGCGTGGTCTGCGCCGCTCAAAGTAAAGCCGGCTTTAGTCATTTGCTCACGGAAGTAGCTGGCATTTTCCCACAGCTGAGCACGCAGTTCATGGCCGTCGGCCAGCATATCCAGTACGCGAATCGATGCCTGCACAATGGCCGGTGCTACTGAGTTAGAGAACAGGTAAGGGCGTGAGCGCTGGCGTAACCAGTCAATCACTTCTTTCTTACCTGAAGTGTAACCACCCGATGCACCGCCCAGAGCTTTACCTAAGGTGCCGGTGATAATATCAACACGACCCATCACGTCGCAGTATTCATGCGTACCTTTACCGTTTTCGCCTAAGAAACCGGTTGCGTGACAGTCGTCCATCATAACCAGCGCGTTATATTTGTCTGCCAGGTCGCAAATACCCTTTAAGTTCGCAATAACGCCGTCCATCGAGAAAACGCCGTCGGTAGCAATTAATTTGTGGCGCGCGCCGTCTGCGTCTGCTTGCTTAAGCTGTGCTTCTAAATCGTCAAGATTGTTGTTTTTGTAGCGGTAGCGCTTGGACTTACTCAGACGAATACCGTCAATAATGCTGGCGTGGTTAAGCTCGTCACTGATAATGGCATCTTCCGGGCCCATTAGGGTTTCGAACAAGCCGCCGTTCGCGTCAAAACAAGAAGAGTAGAGAATGGTGTCTTCAGTGCCTAAAAACTCGCTCAGTTTTTGTTCCAGTGTTTTGTGAATGTCCTGAGTACCACAAATAAAACGGACAGAGGCGGTACCGAAGCCATGCTCGTCCAGGCCCTGTTTGGCGGCTTTAATCAAGTCCGGGTGGTTTGCCAGACCCAGGTAGTTGTTGGCGCAGAAGTTGAGTACTTTGCGGTCATTAACCGTAATTTCAGAGCTTTGGTCCGAACTGATAATACGTTCTTTCTTGTACAGGCCTTCGGCTTTGGTTTCGGCCAGTTGGTCGGCCAATTGTTGATAAAAGGCTGAGCTCATTTTTTACTCCACTATTTGAAAACGTAATTTACCCTCTAGTTTACTGATGTTAGTCGTAACTCGCATCCTTAATTTGAATATCGGGCTTTTGTTTGGTGTGCACTTGCGTGTACTCTTTATTGAAAATTAAGAATAGCTCAATAACGGTTTAGGAGACGCTATGCACCGCCGAGCAATTTATCCGGGAACTTTTGATCCTATTACGAACGGTCACGCCGACTTAATTGAGCGTGCATCAACTCTGTTTAGTGAAATTGTGGTGGGTATTGCAGAAAGCCCGAGCAAGAAACCATTATTCAGCCTGGAAGAACGCGTTTTATTGGCACAGCAGGTCACTGAAAACCTCGACAACGTAACTGTCGTAGGCTTTTCCGGGTTATTGGTGGACTTTGCGCATGAGTACGATGCAACGGTGCTTATCCGTGGGTTACGTGCGGTTTCAGATTTTGAGTATGAATTTCAGTTAGCCAATATGAACCGGCGGTTAGACCCGAATCTGGAAAGTGTCTTTTTAACACCGGCAGAGGAAAACTCGTTTATTTCCTCGTCGCTGGTGAAAGAGGTTGCCTTACACGGCGGCGACGTTTCCGGGTTCACTGACGCCCGGGTGGCGTCAGCATTAGGGCAAAAGTTTTCCGGGAAACGTCCGGGTAAAAGTTAACTAAAGGCTACGTGGTAAAACACAATACTCATTAGCACCGGGCATAAATACCGAATATGCCAGCGTAATAAAGTTAAGCCGATACTTCCCGCAGCAATGGCTTTTAAGTGGTTGCTGCGGTGCCATAACCAACCGACCACCAGTAAGTAGAACAACCCTGACAGCGGTAACTGGAACTGAGTAACTGCCGTGACAACCCAGCCAAACAGCGGCTCAAAAAACAAGATTAATAACAGCGAGAAGGTCGCAATAACCCCGAGTGATAAAGCCGTTGCAACAGGCCGGTTCAGCTCACGTTCTTCAATGCAGTAAGAGACCGGGACTTCGGCCTGAGCAATGGTTGAAGTCAAAGCGGCGATACTGAGTAAGATAAAGAACGCGAAAGCAACGAAAGGTCCGGCAACGCCCATGCTATTAAAGAGCTCTGGCAATACCGCAAAAATGAGCTGGCCTTCGCCAATAAGCTGGGAGCCTTCACCGACATTGACGCCCAGATGAATACCAGCGTACAAAGCGGGAATAATGAGCAGACCAGCTAAAAACGCAATAAAGGTGTCCAGCGCAGCTACTGATAAACTTAAACGGCCTAAATTAGCACCGGGCTTCAGGTAGGAACCGTAAATCATCATACCACCCAGGCCAATAGAGAGCGAGAAGAAGGCTTGGCCCATAGCCGCAACCAAAATGCTGGTATCGGTCATGAGGCTGAAGTCGGGCACTAAGTATTTCTGCAACCCTTCGTCAGCACCGGGTAAAGTCAGCATGTAAGCAATGAGAGCAACCAGCAAAACGACCAGGGTTGGCATCAGCCGTTTCGACCAGCGTTCAATGCCTTTTTCCACGCCTTGGAAAACCACATAGGCCGTGGCTAGTAAAAACAAAGCAGTGAAGATCAAATCGCGGGTTAATGAACTATTGAGCAAGAATTCTGCTGCAGCTTCAACACCAAAACCCCGGGCTAGAAAGCCCAGCGCGTGAACCAGCATCCAGCCGGCAACCACGTGGTAAAAGCTCAGCATTAAGCACGAGCCCAGTACATTCAGGTAACCCATAAGGCGACCAATGGGGCGGGCGCGGCCTTCAGACAGCTGCGTTAAGGAGCGAACCGGGTTCGCCTGCGCACTGTGCCCAATAAGCATTTCACTGTATAACGCTGGTATGGCAAGTATAAAGATTACGCAAAGATAGACCAGCAGGAAGGCGCCGCCACCGTGGTTTGCCACTTGTGTCGGAAAGCCCCAAATGTTGCCCAGACCAACGGCCGAGCCCGCGGCTGCTAGTATAAAGCCAATTCGGCTGTGAAAAGAATCACGCATAAATGATCAGAAACCCACTGCTGCTTGCTTAAGTCAGGCGGGCATTCTATCGAACTGACAAAATTTTGCTCTATCTTTTTTACCTGAATCGGGTTAACATTCGCGGCCTGAAAATTGACCAGTAAACCAGCAGCAAAACAGGATGCTTTGCGCGGTGCTACTGCTGTTAAAGTTAACGAACAAGACCGTAATCTCAGGAGCCTTACGTCATGCCAAATCTGGATCTGAGCCGCTACGGCATCACCGATGTCGAAGAAATCGTCCATAATCCGTCCTATGACCTGCTGTTCAAAGAAGAAACTCGCGATGACCTGCAAGGTTATGAAAAAGGAACGGTAACGGACCTTGGAGCGGTTGCTGTTGATACAGGAATTTTTACCGGACGTTCCCCCAAAGACAAATACATTGTTCGCGATGACACAACTCGCGATACCGTCTGGTGGGCTGACCAGGGCAAGAACGACAACAAACCATTGTCGACTGAAACCTGGAATGAACTGAAAGGTTTGGTTACTGAGCAGTTGTCGCACAAACGTCTGTTTGTGGTCGACACCTACTGCGGTGCTAACGAAGATACACGTCTTGCGGTTCGCTTCATTACTGAAGTGGCGTGGCAGGCACATTTTGTAAAAAACATGTTCATTCGCCCAAGCGAAGAAGAGCTGGAAAATTTTGAACCAGACTTCGTGGTGATGAATGGTGCAAAGTGCATTAATCCTAAATGGCAAGAACAAGAGCTGAACTCTGAGAACTTCGTGGCGTTTAACTTAACTGAAAAAATCCAGTTAATTGGCGGCACCTGGTACGGCGGCGAAATGAAAAAGGGTATGTTCTCAATGATGAACTACTTCCTGCCGCTAAAAGGCATTGCTTCTATGCACTGCTCAGCAAACGTTGGCAAAGAAGGTGACGTTGCTATTTTCTTTGGCTTGTCAGGTACAGGTAAAACAACATTATCAACTGACCCGAAACGTGCACTAATTGGTGACGACGAACACGGTTGGGATGACGATGGCGTGTTCAACTTTGAAGGCGGTTGCTATGCAAAAACCATCAACCTGTCGAAAGAAGCTGAACCGGATATTTACAACGCCATTCGCCGTGACGCCCTGCTGGAAAATGTAGCCGTTGACGAACATGGTGTTGTTGATTTCGACGACAACTCAAAAACAGAAAACACGCGTGTTTCTTACCCAATTCATCACATAGAAAATATTGTGAAGCCGGTGTCTAAAGCGGGTCACGCGAAAAAGGTCATTTTCCTGACGGCTGATGCTTTTGGCGTATTGCCTCCGGTGTCTAAGCTGACTAAAGAGCAGGCGCAGTACCACTTCTTATCTGGCTTTACAGCGAAATTAGCGGGTACAGAGCGCGGTGTAACCGAGCCTACGCCAACGTTCTCCAGCTGTTTTGGCGCGGCGTTCTTAAGCCTGCACCCAACCCAGTACGCGGAAGTATTAGTGAAGCGTATGGAAGCGGCTGGCGCAGAAGCCTACCTGGTTAACACCGGCTGGAACGGTACCGGCAAGCGCATTTCTATTAAAGCGACCCGCGCTATTATTGATGCCATTTTAGACGGTTCAATTGAAGACGCGGAATTTGTCGAACTGCCATACTTCAATTTAGCGATGCCAACTCAGTTAGCCGGCGTTGAAGACAGCAACATTCTTGACCCTCGTAACACCTACGAAGATACGGGTGAGTGGGACGTGCGCGCCAAAGACTTGGCTGAGCGTTTTGTTGCTAACTTCGAGAAGTTTACCGACACAGATAACGGCAAAGCGCTGGTAGCGGCAGGCCCGCAACTGTAAAGTCACAGTTTGAAACAAATTAAAGGGCTCGTAACACTTGTTACGGGCCCTTTGTGTTTCTAAGATAGGCGCCACATTCTAATAACAGAAAAACAACATGCGCCTTTCAGTTAATAATGTCACTAAGCGCTACCGCACAGTTACAGCGGTAGATGCAATATCACTCGATATTCAACCCGGCAAAATTCAGGCTCTGCTTGGCCCCAACGGTGCCGGTAAATCCTCCTTAGTTCGTATGTTGGTTGGCCTGACGCACCCCGACCAAGGCGAAATTGTGGTTGAGAACAACGGTCAAACCATAGACCTGACTTACCACGACTTTGCTTACTTACCCGAAGACCGCGGCTTGTATCAGGACCGCTCCATTCTCGATAACCTTAATTACATTGCCAGTCTGCGCGGCTTGAAGTTAAGCGATATACGTGGCGATATTGACAGTTGGCTGGAACGGTTTGAACTGACGGATCGTAAAGACGAGCCGCTGCGTCAAATGTCCAAAGGCAACCAGCAAAAAGTACAGCTTATAGCGACATTACTGCATGACCCGCAGCTGGTAATTCTGGACGAGCCATTTTCAGGTTTGGATCCGGTCAATCAGGAACACGTGTTGACGGTACTCAGTGAACTTCGTGAGCGCGGCAAAACCGTAGTGCTGAGTGCGCACCAGATGGCATTGGTGGAACGTTTAGCCGATACCATGTTGTTAATGAATAAGGGCCGGGCTGTTGCGCAGGGAAGCCTTCAGGAAATTCGGAATACCCTGCTACCCGAGCCAGTTTATCGGGTGACGACCAATGCCCAGCTTGCAATGGAAAACTGGGCGGCAGTGGGCCAGATAGATTCAGTTCGTAAAGTAAACTACGAGCAGGTTGAATTGACGTTTAATAAAGATACCGACATTGAGCAGTTGTGGCCGCAGCTAGCACAGCAGGTGCCAATAAAGGCCTTTGCACCTATCCAGCCGGGGTTACATGACTTGTACCTGGACACGATACGCAAGCAAACCGGGGAGGTGCAGTCATGAAAGTCAGTTACTTACAACAGCTAAAAGCTATTGCCTGGTGGGAATTCAAACGCTTTTTTAAGTGGAAGCAAGAGCTTTTTTCCATTGCGCTTTTAGTGGTAATTTTTGCGGTGAGTGCTGGTTGGGGAGCTATTACCCAGATTTTTTCCGATGAATATCAGGGCGCTATTTTCTATCAGGAAGGTAAGCCGCAGGGGTGGGAGTTCAAGGCGCCAAAGGACTTAACCCTTCGTAGCGCCGGCACCATGGAAGTGGAAAAGTGGCAAACTCAGCTACCGGAAGACTTAGACACCTTGATTGTGATTACCCCCGAGTTAACCGCTAAGGTTTGGGTGAAAAAATCACAAAGCTGGCAGCAGGAATTGCGTAGCGAGCTGCAGGAGCAGTTGCAGACTCTTCGTATTCAACAACTGACATTGACGCAGGAAGAGCGCACGGTCATTAATGAAAAACCAGACATAACCTTTGCTATTGAAGAAAGCGAAGACGCTTCGATAGACGATGCCAGCGACGCCTCCGCCACCATGCTACTGATGGTGATCATGGTCGGTGTTTTCACCGGTTTTGGATTGATGATGATGTCGATTACTGCCGAAAAGCAGCAACGCGTGACGGAACAGTTGTTGACGATTGTGACACCCACGCAGTGGATGGACGGAAAAATCATCGGTATTACGCTGCACAGTATAAAGTCCATGACCTTTATTGGATTAATGATTCTGGGCGTGAGCATGGTGATCGCCGCATTTTCAGAAGACGGTGGTTCCGGTCTGGACTGGGGCGTGGGAACGACTCTTCTCAGTATTATCTTTGTGGTGCTGGGCACAGTTTTAATCAATGCCATGCTGGCTGGCTTTTCGGCAACCATTGATGACCCGAATCACTCGTCCCGCAGTACCGTGATGTTGGTACCGCTGTTGCCGGTGTTTTTAAGCTTCAGTGTGATTGGTGAGCCAGACTCCACTATCGCAACGGTGATGAGCATTATTCCGATCAGTTCATTCGCCATGATGCCTGCGCGCTTGCTGCAAACAGACGTTGCAGTATGGGAGTGGTTGCTGAGCCTGGTATTGCTGGCGGCCTTCGTTTATTGGATGCGTAGTGTTGCCGGGCGGTTATTCGCCATGGGTATTCAGTACTATGGTAAAGAGCCGGGCTGGAAGGAAATATGGCGGGCTGTCGCCGGTAAATAATAAAGTTGAAGGTACAAAAAAGCCGGGACGCTTCACAGCTCCCGGCTTTTCATTAGATGTATTCTTATTTCAACTGTTCAGCGTGTTGTAGCTCAAACGAAGGCTTCTCTTCGGCTTTCTCAACCAGGAAGCTGTCCATCCAGCGCATTAGGCGCATGCTGTAATCCAACTGCGCAGCGGCTTTACGGTTGCCATGACCTTCTCCGGGGTAAAGTACCAGGCGAACCGGCACGTTACCGTGAGTCTTCAGGTAACGGTAAAGCTCCATCGACTGAGAAGGGTGCACACGGGTGTCTTCTTTACCGTGCATGATAAGAATTGGCGTGCGCGCTTTCTCTGCGTGGAAAATTGGGCTGCGCTCTAAGTACCATTCCCACTTGTCCCACGGGTAGCTGCGTGCGTGTACGGCGTGCATTTCTTTCGCAATGTCAGTGGTACCAAACTTAGATAAGTTGTTGCTGATACCGACAAACATGACGCTGGCAGCAAAGTGTTCAGTCTGAGCTGTTGCGCCCCACGCCGATGCAAATCCGCCGTAAGAGCCGCCGGTAATACCGACGCTTGACTCATCAGCCAGACCGATATCAACCAAGTGCTTTTTAGCCTCGACAATGTCATCGAACTCTTTACCTGCGTAGTCGTTCTGACCCAGTTTAGAGAATTCAACACCGCGTCCGGTGCTGCCGCGGTAGTTCGGGAAGAACAGCACATAACCTTTGGCGGCAGCGTGCTTAACCGGCGAACCATAACGGTCTAACCAGCCGTTGCTGTAGTGCGACTCAGGACCACCGTGAACTACCATCATTAACGGGTAGCGCTTACCTTCTTCGTAGTCTGTCGGATAAACCACAATGCCTTCCAGCTTAAGCCCGTCACGAGCTTCGTAGGTCATGGTTTCCTGACGTGGCATTTCAACATCTGCCAGCCATGGGTTGGAATCCGTTAAACGCTCCAGACGACCGTTGCTGTATTTAAAGGCTTCGTTCGGATGGCTTGGGCGGTGACCTGTCAGTACAAACTCTGATTTACCCGCTTCGCCGTCCAGGCTGGTGAAAATGGCTTCGCCAGTTTCTAACAGGCTGCGGCTTTCCAGGAATTTAAGCGTCAACGCCTGAACTTCTGACTCTGTGCCACGATGACCTAACCAGACAATTTCTTCGTCTGTCCGCCAGCTAAAGTCCTTGATAGAGCCTTTGTAGTCCGGCAGAACATTGCGGTGCTCTTGTTCGCGGGTGTCATAAACAAATAAAGTGCCGGCAGACGGGTCGTTGTAGTCCGCCGCGCGGATCATAGCCAGATAACGACCATCCGGCGAAAATTCAGCACGGCCCAGTTTGCCTTCGCTTTCGAACGAATTAACAACTTCGCCATCCAGACTAATCAAATGGTACTGACTGCTCATGTAGTTGTCGTCAATAAGCGACGTTGGCGCAGTGCGCACTAACAGCTGCTCATTGTTCGGGTGAAAATCAACCGATAAGGCGTGCTGATCTTCTCCTGTAACGGCTTTTGCTTCAGCTTTTTCATCACCCAGAGAAACGTGATAAACCTGCGTGTAGGTTAAGTCTTCTTCGTACACCTCAGCTTTAAAGCCCTTTTTCGAAAGCTTTTTCTTGTCACTGTCCTTTGCGCCTGAAGATAAAAAGACCAGCTGCTCGCCGTCATTGCTCAGCGCGTAGCTGCCAATGTTACCTTCAAATTCAAAGACGGACTGAACACCGCCGCCACGTACCGGCATGCGATATAGCTCCTGGTACTCGTCACCTTCTTCTTTAGCGGTAAAGTACAGATACTCGCTTTGCGGGCCAAAACTGACCCGGCTGAACTTCTTATCTTTGCTTAGGTAGGAAGTTTCCTCGCCGTCAGCGTTAATAAGTACTAACTCACTGTAGCTGGAACCGTCGTCGTCTTCGTACGGAGTACGGGGCGTAGAGCGGATAACCGCAGTGAATTGTCCATCCGGCGATAATTGAGCCGAACGAATGGCTTTGGTGGTTACGGTATCTATTAGCGACATTTCGCGGGCGTCTAAGTTAACCGCCCAAACTGCTAATGCCATACCGCTTACAGCACGTAAAAGCATATAAGTCTCCAGTGTTCTGTCTGTTTAAGGTTGTTTTTTATGACTCTCGTTTTAGTAATCGGCGAGTCGCTTCAGCGCCTCTGGCAACTAAGCGAACTTGCTGAATTGTTTTCTCGGTAATAATTTCACGTTCTTCTTCATCTACATCGAAGCAGTCGGCTCCGGCACTGAATACAATTTTAGCGATGGTATCGGATTGCAGTTCGGCCAGCTCACGGGTAAAGGACTGCTCATTAACTAAGTAGTCTTCCAGCTCGGCTTTAAAGTGATCAATTTCGCGCACTACGGCTAAACGGAAACTGCGCGAACGGCCGGAACGTTCCTGCAACAACAGTCGGAAAGTCGCGGTATTGTCCGCCACAAATTGCATAAAGGTTTCAATGGATACCCGAATAATGGAGCCGCCGGACTCTATTCGTTGGCGTGCCTGACGAAGCAACTGACGCAATGCCAGGCCGCACTCGTCAACCAAAGTGAGTCCTAACTCGTCCATGTCACGAAAGTGTCTGTAGAAAGACGTTGGGGCAATACCGGCTTCGCGAGCAACTTCACGCAAACTTAAGCTGGAGAAACCGTTTTCGGCGCTTAATTGGTTCATTGCCGCGTTAATTAACGCTTGTCGGGTTTTCTCTTTTTGCTTTGCGCGAATTCCGGCCATAGTTTTGGTTCATTTTTGCGTATGTGTAAAGAATGATAACACAGCTTTTTACACTTTTACCGCTTGTAATTTGAACGAGAAACACGTACATTCAGCGTACAGGTGTACGCTATTTCGCCGCCTGCCTTTATTTGATTGTTTTAGGTTATATGCATGCAACAGATTTCTGAAAAGCCCCCCATTATTTGGTTAAACACCTTAGTTTTTGCCATTACTTTTGTCGTCGCCCTTGTTGGCGTGCCTTTATACGCGTACAGCGTAGGTATTGGTGCCGCATTTTGGTGGGTTATGTTAGGTACGGCGTGTTTCGCCGGGCTATCCATTACCGCGGGTTACCACCGTTTGTGGGCGCATCGTACCTACGACGCGAACCCCGTAATCCGTTTTATTTTTGCCATTGGTGGTGCTGTCGCGCTGCAAAACAGTGCACTTCACTGGTCTTCTGACCACCGTGAACATCACAAACACGTTGATGACAACGACAAAGACCCGTATTCCGCCAAGCGTGGGTTCTGGTACTCGCACATTGGCTGGATGATCCGTGAATATCAGGCAAGTCGTTATACCGACTACGACAATGTTCAGGATTTGCAGAAAGACCCAATTGTTATGTGGCAGCACAAGTATTACCTGCCGTTGACCCTGTTCGTGAACTTTGGCTGGCCAATTGCCGCTGGTTTCATGCTGGGTGACGTGTGGGCCGGACTGCTGGTTATTGGCGTACTGCGCCTGGTGCTGAACCACCACACTACGTTCTTTATTAACTCGCTGGCGCACATTTGGGGTAAACAACCTTACACCGACAAAAATACCGCGCGTGACAACGGCGTACTGGCCTTTTTAACCTTTGGCGAGGGCTATCATAATTATCACCACATTTTTGCTGCGGACTATCGTAATGGCATTCGCTGGTGGCAGTTTGACCCGACCAAATGGCTTATTGTTGCCAGTAAATGGCTGGGGCTGGCGAAAAATTTAAAACGCAGCTCGCCGTATCAGGTAGAGCGGGCGAAACTGCAAATGCAGTTAAAACGCGCTCAGCAAAAAGCTCAGGCAGCACCGGATTCGCTGTTCGAAAAAGCTCAGGAACACTATGACCAAATGGGTCAGCATTTGAAGGCTTACTATCAGGCTCGTAAAAAGCTTCTGGACACCAAAGCTAAAGCATTAAAAGAGCATGTGAACCATGACATCGACGTGCTGAAGAAGCAGGTGGACGAAATGAAAGAAGCCTTAGAAGCGCAGAAACGCTCGTGGAAAGCCTTGCTGAACCAGATTCAACAACACGCTTAAAGCTGCCGCAAAATTGCGATGAACGGTACTCGTCAGTACTTGAAAATGTTTAAAATATGACCGATACTGACAAGTACATTCGCAGTAACACGCACAGCGCGTGATAGGAGTGACTATGGAAATTGGTGCAGCAATGAACTCAGGCTTGCAGGGTATGCAACGTTCAAACCAGCAAGTGTCTCAGGCTAGCCAGGAAATTGCTTCAGCTTCTGCGTCCGGCCGTAATGACGTTCAGCAGCAGGACAATGCCAATGTTAATGGTGCTCAGGTAGCGACAGAAGCCGCGTCTGAAACTAGCCAAAGTGTAACTGCTACAAGCACAACGGACTCTCTTGTTTCTTTGAATCAGGGGCAGACCAACTTTGAAGCAAACACTCGTACAGTAGAAACTGCTGACGAAGTGTTGGGCACAATGATCGATACCAACGCTTAATGTTCTAACATGAATATCTCACCAGCGTTACCGCCTATTCCTGTAACGTCGGCTCCGCCTGCGGAGTCGATGAACAGGGATAATTTCGAGCGGCCGCTGGTGAAAGAACCTGCCAAATCTGACCAATCCAGTAATAAACCGAACACTCAGGCCGACAGAAAAGCCGACGGCAAGAGTGATGGCAAAGGTGACGAGAAAAAGGCCACCGACAAAGCCAGCAAGGAAGTCACCGATAAAGCTGAAAAAAATCAGCAAAAACTCAGTGAAGAAGAAGTTGAAAAAGTCGATGAGCTAAAAAGCCGTGACCAGGAAGTTCGTGTTCACGAACAGGCTCATGCGGCTGTAGGTGGTCGCTATGCCAGCTCACCTTCGTACGAGTACGAGCGCGGTCCCGATGGCAAGTCTTATGCTGTCGGTGGTGAAGTCCAGATAGACGTTAGCCCGGTAAATGGCGACCCGGAAGCCACTATTCAGAAAATGCAGGTGGTTCGTCGTGCTGCTATGGCGCCGGCGCAGCCTTCACCGGCTGACAGAGCAATAGCTTCTGAAGCAACCAATAAGGCCACTCAGGCGCGGGCTGAATTAGCCCAAATGCAAATTGAGTCAGGCCAGGGTGGTGAAGAGGGCGAAGAACCAAACCCAGATATTAGTATTAATGCACCGTTTAACAAAAGTCTGGAAGGTGCAAACAAAGGTGAAGGTGATAGCCAGTCAAATGGCGTCGATGCCGCAGCACCTGCCGAACAGAGCAAAAAGACTCTGTCATCGCCGGAGCGTGGTGAGATGATAGCCTCATTCTATGATAAGCGTGTTCGTCCATCCGTGGACTCGTTCAGCGCTACTGCTTAACGCCTCTTTTTATTCCGTTTTAACTTTTCTTCGCTTTTGCAAAGGCATCTGCCAATGCGCTGCCCATAGCTGAGTTTTGCGGTTGCGGCGCACGACCGCCGTTACCCGAAGGCTTTTTCTTAGGCCCGTTACTGGTTTTCGCTTTAGGTTTGTCAGCTGCGGTTTTGGCTGGCGTTTCATCGCTTAAACGCATGGTTAAACCAATACGCTTACGCTCAATATCCACTTCCAGCACTTTTACCTTAACAATGTCGCCTGCTTTAACCACTTCGCGCGGGTCACTGACAAACTTGTCGGCCAGTGCTGAAATGTGAACCAGGCCGTCCTGATGCACGCCAACATCAATAAAGGCACCAAAGTTCGCCACGTTAGTCACTACACCTTCCAGCAACATTCCGGGCTTCAGATCGCTGACTTTCTCAACGCCTTCTTTAAATTCCGCCGTTTTGAATTCAGGGCGCGGGTCACGGCCCGGCTTTTCCAGTTCGGACAGAATATCGGTTACCGTTGGCAAGCCAAAACGCTCGTCGGTGTAGTCGGCGGCATTGAGGCTTTTAACCAATGAATGGTTGCCAATAAGCTCTTGTACCGGCAGCTCATTCGCTTTTGCCATACGCTCCACCACCGAATAGGCTTCCGGGTGCACCGATGAGGCATCTAACGGCTGTTCGCCGTTATTAATGCGCATAAAACCTGCCGCCTGTTCAAAGGCTTTTGGCCCCATGCGTGGCACATCGAGTAACTGCTTACGGTTAGCAAAGGCACCATTGGCGTCGCGGTAATCCACGATGTTCTTGGCTAGCGTCTTTGACAAACCGGATACGCGCTGAAGCAAAGCTGCTGAAGCCATGTTCGCGTCCACCCCTACAGCGTTTACACAGTCCTCAACTACCGCGTCCAGACTATGTGCCAGTTGCGACTGGCTCACGTCGTGCTGATATTGGCCCACACCTATGGACTTAGGTTCAATTTTAACGAGCTCGGCCAATGGATCCTGTAGGCGGCGGGCAATGGATACTGCCCCACGCAGTGATACATCCATATCCGGAAATTCCTGCGCTGCCTGCTCAGAAGCCGAGTAAACTGATGCACCAGCCTCGTTTACTATAACCTTGGTGGCTTTAATTTCGCTGTGCTGTTTGAGCATGTCACCGACCATTTTGTCGGTCTCGCGCGAGTGAGTGCCGTTGCCAATGCTGATAAGCTCAACTTTGTACTGCTTACACAAGGTAGCCAGCGTACGCATGGCTTTATCCATTTGGTTCTGCGGCTGGAACGGGAAGACCGTGTTAGTAGCAACCGCTTTACCGGTTTCGTCGACCACCGCAACCTTAACTCCAGTGCGAACGCCCGGGTCCAAGCCCATGGTAGTTTTCGCACCGGCAGGTGCCGCCATCAGTAAGTCTTTTAAGTTGCTGGCAAATACCTGAATAGCCGCTTCTTCAGCACGCTCGCGTACGCGAGCCATGAGCTCGGTTTCCATATGCAGCGACAACTTCACCCGCCAGGTCCACTGAATCACCTGACGCAGCCAGTCATCGGCAGCGCGACCTTTGTGCTCAAAGTTCAGGAAGTCAGCAATAATAACTTCGCAGTGCGAGCCTGCGGTTTTATCTTCACTGCCCGGGTCTGCGTCCATAGACAACTGTAAGAAGCCTTCGTTCCGGCCGCGCAGCAACGCCAATGTACGGTGCGAGGGAATGGTTTTAAACAGTTCAGAAAATTCAAAGTAGTCGCGGAATTTCGCACCTTCTTTTTCTTTACCCGCAGCAACGGTGCTGGTTAAGTGCGCGTTCTGCCACAAATGCGTACGCAAACGCTTCAGCAGCTCTGCTTGTTCGGCAAAGCGCTCCATTAAAATAGCGCGGGCGCCGTCGAGTGCCGCTTTCGCGTCAGCAAAACCTTTGTCAGCGTCAACGTAGTCAGCTGCAGCTTGTTCCGGGTTCTGTGTTGGGTCTTTCCACAACAAATCCGCCAGCGGCTCAATACCTGCTTCAATAGCAATTTGGCCCTTGGTGCGGCGCTTAGGCTTGTAGGGCAGGTATAAATCTTCCAGCTCGGTTTTCGAGTCGGCGGTTTTAATGCTCTGAGCCAGTTCGTCGGTCAATTTGCCTTGCTCGTCAATCGACTTCAGTATTACCTGGCGGCGGTCGTCCAGCTCGCGAAGGTAGTTCAGGCGCTGATGCAGCTGACGTAATTGCGTGTCGTCTAAACCGCCGGTTACCTCTTTACGGTAGCGCGCAATAAAGGGCACTGTTGAGCCTTCATCCAGCAACTGGATAACAGACGAAATCTGGCGTTCATCAACCTTCAGTTCATTAGCAAGTAATTGCGGTATCTGGCTCATAGTACATCTCTTAGTTTTGAAACTTTACGACAAATAATGGGGACGAATACTATCACGAATTGGTTACGCGGGCTGTTGGTAACTTATCTTATTAATGAACCAGGTCTTAGTACCCTGTGGCGTGTTAACCTCCGCCTCGTCGTCTACCTGTTTTTTCAACAGGGCACGCGCCATGGGTGAATCAATAGACACCGCGTCTTTGCGATCATAAATTTCATCCGGACCGACAATTTGAAACGCGCGAACGTTTTCTTCCTC
>JBNJGQ010000024.1:0-23548 GCA_051747845.1 Pseudomonadota bacterium | reverse complement strand
GCCGTGCACAAAACCCGCCATGAGTTATCTCCGGCGGATCAGGCTCATATCAACAACGTATTAGATAAATTAGCCCTGAAAGCGACAAACGGAGATGCGGCGTAAAGCATTTTCGGTTAGCGGTATTAGCTCTCCGGTCAATTGACAGGCAATAATTTCGCCCAGCACAGGGGCTGAGGTAAATCCGCGAGAACCAAGCCCTGTCAATACGTATAAGTTATCACTGAGAGCCCCGGCAACAGGCTGATGATCGGGGCTTGTCGCTCTGACTGAAACTCTTGCCGTTTTAACGTCTAATGATGCTGCCCACGGCTGCTGAGCATTTTCTGCCAACTGTCTTATATTCTCTTCGTTGTCTTCGGCTTTGGTCGCCAGACTGTCATTATTACGATTAAAAGTTGCTCCAACACAGTGGTGCTTTTTATCAGCAGGTACTAAATAGCCCTTAAAGCATAAAACAGCCTTTAATGATGAAAGCTTGCTGGTGGTTTGAACCAGGCTGACTTGCCCCCGGACAGGCTGAATAGGCAATTCTTCAATGCCTTTTGGCAGCAGTGAATTAATGTGGTGCCCAGTGGCAATAACAACTCGCTCTGCTGACAGCAACTCGTCGTTATCGAGCAAAACGTTCCAATGTTTATTGTCTGTTGGTTGTAGTGATAAGGCTTTGGCTTTAACAAACTCGACGCCCGCCGCTTTAAAAAGGCTTTCAACCACCGCCTCAGGCCTTAACCAGCCAGCTTTAGGGTAAAATAGGGCGGGTACGCCCAGCGGTACCCCCGCTTTTTCTTCCGCTTCGGCCTGCTCCAGGTAGTGCACCGAGTCTTTCGCGTAGAGATTATCGGCTATACGTTGGTAACGCGTTTTCCTTTGCTCATTAAAAGCAGGCTGCATAACGCCAGTTGGAAACCAGTTTTCGCTACAAAAAGTCTGATAAAAACTCGTAGCAGTAGAAAATGCCTGCCAGTAAAACCGGCTGAGCGGCGTGTGTTCAGCATGTAAAAGTGGATATACAGCACCTTGAGGGTTTCCTGACGCGCCATCAGCTATGCCGGGGCTAATAACTTTGACATTAACTCCCCGGCGGGTCAGAGCCAGAGCTGTGCAGGCAGCACTCACTCCGCCGCCGATAATAGTGACGCTACTCTTGTCAATGTGTTTGAGCTTATTTGACCTGGAGTAATGACCACAAAGCATTTCTCTTTTCCGGCCAAAGCCAGGAACCTTAGTGACTGAAAAACCGGCTTGCTGCAACTCTCTTCTGACACTGCCTGCAGCGGTGAAGGTCGCGAAGGTGGTTTCACTGTGGGCTGTCTGGCTCATCGCGTCATAAAGGGAGTGTTGCCACATTTCTGGATTTTTTGCTGGCGCAAAGCCGTCCAGGAACCAAGCGTCAACTTTTTGTTGCGCCTGAGGGAGCCACTGGGGCAGTAACTCATTAATATCACCAATCCATAGATCCAGAATGACCCGGCCTTGTGATAGGATAAGACGATGACAATCGGGATCAGGTGACGGGTAGTGTTTGAGAAATTCAGCACTAACCTCTGCTACAGGTTTTAGTAGCTGGTAGGCCTGATTAAGCTGGCTACGTGACAATGGGTACTTTTCAAAGCTGACAAAGTGCAGCCGTGTGTCACTGGGGGCGTGTTCTAGAAAGCGTTGCCAGGTGAGCAAAAAGTTAAGCCCGGTACCAAAACCTGTTTCTGCAATGGTAAAGCAGTCATAGGGAGAAAGCGTCTGCCAGCGGTCGGGTAATCCGTTTTGAGTCAGGAATACGTATTGACTCTCGTCAACACCGTTATCGACAGAAAAGTAAATATCATCGAAAGTGGTGGAAACGGGTACACCTTGCTCGTTAAACTGGACCGATGAATTAGAATTCAAGTGGCTATCCCATGATTTATCAGTTAATGGTCGCTATAATAACAACTTTACGAACAACAGTGGACAAAGCAGACCACATTCATACACGACGTTGGTTAATATATCGACGTAGAAATGTCAGACAGGACTAAAGAATGAGAAGAGCTGTTATCACCGGACTTGGTATTGTATCAAGCATCGGTAACAATCAAGAAGAAGTGCTGGAATCATTGCGTATCGGAAAATCCGGTATTACGCGCTCAGAATCTTTTGCAGAAATGGGTTTGCGCTGTCAGGTATGGGGTGAGGTCAAGTTAGACCCTAAAGACCATATTGACCGCAAAGCGTTGCGTTTCATGGGAGATTCAGCTGCTTATGCCTACATTGCAATGGCGCAGGCCATCGAAGATGCAGGCCTGACAGAAGAGCAGGTATCGCATCCTCGTACCGGCTTGGTTGTCGGTTCTGGCGGCGCATCAGGTGAACACCAGGTAGCAGCGGCCGATCTTTTACGCGAACGTGGTGTGAAAAAAGTGGGGCCTTACATGGTTCCTCGTTGCATGGCGTCAACCACCTCTGCATGCCTGGCTACACCTTTTAAAATTAAAGGGGTTAACTATTCAATAAGTTCTGCTTGTGCAACCTCTGCTCATTGTATTGGTCATGCGTTGGAACTTATCCAGTTTGGTAAGCAAGATCGTGTTTTCGCCGGTGGCGGTGAAGAACTGCACTGGACTCTGGGCATGGAGTTTGATGCTATGGGCGCGTTAAGTACTAAGTACAATGACACGCCTGAAAAAGCCTCGCGCACATACGACCAGGGGCGCGACGGTTTTGTGCCTGCTGGCGGTGGCGGTATCCTTGTTATTGAAGAGCTCGAAGCTGCAAAAGCGCGCGGTGCGAAAATTTATGGCGAGATCGTGGGTTACGGAGCTACCTCAGACGGCTTCGACATGGTTGCTCCATCGGGCGAAGGCGCTGTTCGCTGCATGAAGATGGCAATGGAAACTGTGGATACTCCGGTTGATTACCTGAATACTCACGGTACCAGTACGCCAGTTGGCGATGTTAAAGAGCTGGAAGCCATTCGCGAAGTATTCCCGGAAAAAACGCCTATGATCAGCGCTACCAAAGCAATGACGGGCCACGCTCTGGGGGCTGCTGGTGTTCATGAAGCAATCTACTCATTGCTGATGATGAAACATGGTTTTGTCACACCCTCCATCAATATTGAAGAGCTGGACGAGAAAGCCGATGGTATGAACATTATTCAGAAACCAACTGAAGCTCCATTGCGCACAGTAATGTCCAATAGCTTTGGTTTTGGTGGTACGAACGCATCGCTAGTGATGCGCCAATACTCTGAATAAGCGATTTAGCTGGTTATTGCGGTGAAAATCGTCGCTGACCAGAATATTCCCGCACTGTCTGACATATTGTCGGGTGCGGGAACGCTTTCTTACTTCTCCGAAAGAACTCCGCCACAAGACATGCTCGCCGACGCGGATGCGTTATTAGTCCGTTCTGTCACGACGGTTGATGAAGAGCTTCTGAAGCTGGCTCCGCACTTAAAATTTGTTGCATCTGCCACTATCGGTACCGAACACGTTAACCTTCCGCTGTTACAAGACAGAGGAATCTCTTTTGCGCATGCTCCTGGGGCTAATGCACAGTCAGTTGGTGAATATGTTCTTTGCGTGGTTCTCGACTGGTTGAGTAATAAGTCAGTGTATTCTGTCGATGAAGTTGACGTTGCTATAGTCGGGGCCGGCCATACAGGAAGAGCTGCGGGGCAAAGGCTTCAGGCTTTGGGATTTAATGTTCACTATTATGATCCGCCACTGTGTAAAAAGGGTGTTAAGTTTGTACACGACCATTGGCAGAGAGTGCTAACCGCAGATATTATCTCCTGTCATGTTCCTTTAACCGATGACGGCGACTTTCCCACACGGCATCTATTTGAGAGTACGACACTGCAGTCGCTACATTCAGAGCAACTACTTGTGAATGCCAGTCGAGGTGCTGTCATAGACAATAAAGCCCTGTTGGCTCGTGTCGTTCAGGGGAAGCGGCCTTCAATCGTACTGGATGTTTGGGAAAATGAACCCGATGTATTGCGGGATTTAGTCCCTTATATTGATATAGCGACACCTCATATTGCCGGGCATAGTCTGGAAGGGAAAGTCGGAGGGTCGGTTATGATTGCAAATGCTTTGTTAACGCATTTTGAAATGCCGACTAGTAAGGAATTAGAAGAGGTGTTACCGAAGGTTGAGTGGCCTGAGCTCGATGCCGCGGTGTTAACGTCCCCAGAAAGGTTGAACTCTTGGGTAAAAGAGCACTTTAACATTCATGAAGATGACAAAAATTTCCGCCGTCATGGACTAACGCGAAATGGGTTTGACAGTTTGCGGCGTAATTATCGCAAAGAAAGCCCACGCAGAGAGTTCATTAATCAGGTGGTTACATGCCATAATAGCGAGCAATACATACAGTTTTTACAGTTGGGCTTTTGTGCCCGGCAATTGCCTAAGTAAGGAGTCAGCATGTCACATGGGTTTCGCGTTGCGGTATTAGGTGCAACAGGTTTAGTGGGTCAGCAAATGATAGAAATTCTGGCTGAACGAAAATTCCCGGTGGCAGAACTCTTCCCTTTAGCAAGTGCTCGCTCAGCTGGCGCTACCGTTGACTTTAATGGTGAGGAAGTTGAAGTATTAGATGCAACGGAGTTTGACTGGTCGAACGCCGATATCGCTTTTTTCTCTGCGGGAGGTTCTATTTCTCGCGAGTTTGCACCGAAAGCTGCTGAGGCTGGTTGCGTTGTTATCGACAATACGTCCGAATTTCGTTACGAACCGGATATTCCTTTAGTGGTGCCGGAAGTTAACGCCTGGGCGCTAGCCGATTTCAGAAACCGCAATATTATTGCGAACCCGAATTGCTCGACCATTCAGATGATGGTCGCACTGAAACCGATTCACGACGCGGTGGGTATTGAACGCATTAACGTCAGTACCTATCAGTCCGTATCGGGTGCAGGCAAAGAAGCGATGGAAGAGCTTGCTAAGCAAACGGCGGAGCTGTTAAACGGAAAGCAACCGACAGTTGCTAATTTCAGTCGCCAAATCGCTTTTAATTGTATTCCTCAAATCGATGTTTTTCAGGACAATGACTACACCAAAGAAGAAATGAAAATGGTATGGGAAACTCAAAAGATTTTTAATGACCCAAGCATTAGAGTCAATCCAACGGCGGTCAGAGTTCCTGTGTTTTTTGGGCATGCAGAAGCTATTCATATAGAGACACGCCAGCCAATTACAGCTGATCATGCAAAACAGCTGTTAAGTGAAGCGCCGGGGGTAACTTTAATGGAGCAAAGAGAAGAATTTCCGACACAGGTAGGCAACGCCGCAGGAAACGACGATGTATTTGTCGGGCGGGTAAGGGAAGACATTAGTCATCCAAACGGTCTTAATTTGTGGGTTGTGTCTGATAACATCCGCAAAGGTGCCGCAACGAACAGCATACAAATTGCCGAAACTTTAATTCGTGATTACTGGTAATTTAACCGGCTGTATGTCATAAAGTTTTTTTAACTAACGCCGTTAAAGATAAGAGCAAAGCGCGGGCAGAGACGAAGGAATGAGAAAAACGATTAGAGTGCAGGTATTGAGATACTTTTCGCTGGCAGCCATTGTGTTGTCCGGCAGCATGACAGTCGCTGCAGCTAGCTGGCAGGACGGTGTTGTTATAAAAGGAGCCAAGGGGTCTGAAGCAACGGATGTTCGTCTGGGCCAAGAGCGCTATGGGCCTATTACCAGCTCCGACACCTTGTGGGACATTGCCCGTCGCTATAAGCCACATTCTAGTGTCACACAATACCAAACCATGGTTGCTATTGTTCAGGCTAACGATGAGGCCTTCGTAAATGGCAATATGAACCGCATGCTTGACGGTTACTACCTTCGTATTCCTTCTTTGCAAGAAATTGAAATGGTTAACCCTGAAGCCGCGCGTCGTCAGGTAGTCGTTGATGGTCAACTGGAAACTAAATCTCAGGAACTTTCAGAAGCAGAGCAAAGTACTCAGAGAACTCGCTCCGAACAGCAGAAACTACTTGAAGAAGCTCGGCAAAAAGCTGAACAGACGATTCAGGAAGTTGAGCAACGTCAGGAACAAAACTTTAAAGAACTTCAGTCTGACATTCAGCAGTCTATGCAGGCTGTTGAGCGTATGTACGGCGAAAACCAGTCTCTGCAGGAACGTATCGATGCGTTAGCGGAGCGCCTCGATGAATTGGCTGCCAGCGCAAGTAAAACTGATGAACTTGAAACTCAGTTTCAACAAGTACTGGCCCAACAGAGACAAATGCTGGAGCAACGGGCTCGGGAAGAAGTTGAAGAAGAGTCAGGCTTTTCTGATTGGCTACAAAGCCCATTGAATATGTTGTTGGTGTCGGTGTTGCCGGCGCTGCTTATTATTGGGTTAATCGTGTTTTTCTTTTTACGTCGGTCTTCAAAATCTAAAACGACGGAGGAAGAAGAGCAGAATTCAAATAAGGAATTAACTGAGGAAGAAGCGGCTGCCGAACTGGATAAAGAGTTATTAGGTGATGTACCTAAAGACAGTACGGATGGTTTGTTTGATATCGATGGAGAAGAGACCTCCGATGATGACGGTGATGACCTTAGTGCGTTAGAAGCGGAATTAACCGGACAGTCCTCAGACGCAGATGAAACAGACTTTAGTGTACGCCTCGATGATGAAGACAGCGAGCCTGAACAACAGAAGCCTGAGCCGAAAGAAGCCGTAGATGAAAATTTAGATGAAGATGATCAAGCGGTATTGCCTGGCGAGGATGACGATGCCGGGGAGCTCTCTCAGGACGAGCTGGACCGTTTGTTTGGCGAGGCCGATGATGATGACGAACAGGCAATAGACCTCTCTGTTAATGACGAGGAAGAAGAAAAGTCAGAAACGGCTGAGCAGCAAGAAGATGTGCAAGTAGATTCAGCGGTCAGTGAAGATGAATCCAATGGCGAAAAAGCTGAGCAGGATGCTCCCGACGATATTGACGACATTCTTGCTGATAATGCTCCGCAAGAGGCTGAGACAGATGATGAACCGGTAACAGAGGAAGCGCCGGAGAAGAGCGACGCGGACGACGAAAGCGATGACTTATTGCCGGATGACTTCGACGATAGCGGAGTCGATGACGTTTTAGCTGACTTAGGCTTATCTGAGGCTGAGACAGAAACAGGTGAAGAATCCACTCAGGATGAACCTGAACAGGAAGCTGCAGAGCATTCAGAAGAAGCAGTAGAGCCTGACGAAAAAACTGATGAAGAACCGCAAGAGCAGGAAGAAGATGACCTGGAGCAGCTGCTTCAGGAGTCAGATGAGTTAACTCAGTCACTGGACGAACTGGATGACTTAGAAGAGGAAGTTCCTGAGGACGACGCCGAGCTTGATGAAGCGGAAGATGAAGCGGATAAAGACTTAGAGTCGCTGTTCGGTTCTACCGAAGAAAATGGTGAGGACGAAGATGTTGACTCGTTTAATGCAAAAGACGACGAGGACTTCGTTGATATTGATTCCTTGATGGCTGAAGCTGATGAAGAGGAAGAAGACACCGACCGTTATCAGTCGTCGGCGGTTAAAGACGTATTACCCGATGATGAATCTGGTGAAGCTGAAGGGGCTCCTGAGGATGATGACCCTGCAGGTCAGCTGGATTTAGCCAGAGCCTATATCGAAATGGGTGAAGAGGATGAAGCTCGGGAGATTCTTCAGCAATTAGCAGAAGGTGACGATGAAGCGCTGGCGAAAGAAGCTGACGCGTTGAAACAAAAACTCGATTCGTAGGATTAAGCAGTATGCGAATGGCCTTATGCCTGGAATACGATGGCAGCCGCTATTATGGTTGGCAACGCCAACGTGAAGTTATTAGTGTTCAACAATGCGTAGAACACGCTGTCAGCAAAATAGCGAACGCGCCCATAGAGGTGACTTGCGCCGGAAGAACCGATGCAGGTGTTCATGCGACCGGACAGATTGTGCATTTCGATATTCCGGTTCCCCGGGCGGATCCAGCCTGGACATTGGGCGTAAATAGTAATTTACCTGCAGGGATAGCAGTACGCTGGGCTCAAGAAGTCGACAGTGAGTTCAGTGCTCGTTTTAGTGCTACCTCTCGACGCTATCGATACATTATTGCCAATACTCGCTTTCGCCCCGGAATTCATTCGTTCGGCGTCAGTCATTATCACCAACCACTTGACGAAAAGGCTATGCAGGCCGCTGCACCAGCCCTTATTGGTGAGCATGACTTTACGACATTTCGTGCATCACATTGTCAGTCCCATACGCCATTTAGAAAGGTCACGGACTTAACGGTAGAGCGCCGGGGCGACTATATAATTATTGATATAAAGGCTAATGCCTTTTTACATCATATGGTTCGAAATATTGTGGGAAGCCTAATTGTCATTGGGCAGCACGAACAACAACCGGAGTGGCTTGCAGAGTTATTGCAACAAAAAGACAGAACCAAAGCGGCGGCAACGGCTAAGCCTGGTGGGTTATATTTGGTCGAAGTTACCTATCCTGAGAGCTATAATATACCTCAGGTTCCTCCGGGACCGTTATGGTTAGGCGACTAAGGCCACTGTTATGACCTCTTTGCTTGATCCATTTGTGGTACCATGTAAGCTACATCACATTGACTAATAACAGCCTTTGGGCGGAATAGTATGAGCTGGATAGAAAGAATTCTTGCGAAGCCAAAAATTAACAAACGTCGGGGTGTTCCAGAGGGCGTTTGGAGTAAGTGCACTGCCTGTGACAACATTATTTATAAGGCGGATTTAGAGCGCAGCCTCAATGTTTGTCCGAAGTGTGATCACCACATGCGGGTTACTGGCCGTAGCCGTTTGGACATTTTTTTAGATAACGACAACCGTGAAGAAATTGGTGCCGACTTAGAGCCGAAAGACGTTTTACGTTTTAAAGACTCTAAAAAGTACAAAGACCGTATTTCTGCAGCACAAAAAAGTACGGGCGAAAATGACGCACTCATTGCGGAAAAAGGAACCGTAAAAGGTGTCCCTCTAGTTGCTGTCGCATTTGACTTTAACTTTATGGGTGGCTCTATGGCATCGGTTGTTGGTGCTAAGTTTGTTCAGGCTGCAGAAGTTAGCCTTAAGCACCGCATTCCATTAGTTTGTTTTTCTGCATCGGGCGGCGCGCGTATGCAGGAAGCTCTGATGTCATTAATGCAAATGGCAAAAACATCCGCAGCTCTGGCACGTATGAGTGAAGAGGGTATACCTTTTATTTCCGTGCTGACAGACCCTACTATGGGCGGAGTGTCAGCAAGTCTTGCTATGCTGGGTGATATTCACATTGCTGAACCTAAAGCGCTTATTGGTTTTGCCGGCCCGAGAGTTATTGAACAAACAGTTCGCCAGACTTTACCTGAGGGTTTCCAGCGTGCTGAGTTCCTATTAGAGCATGGAGCCATTGACATGATTGTCGATCGCCGTGACATGCGTGACACAGTAGCTCGATTGTTAGCGAAAATGCAGAACCTGCCATCTACCGAAACATCGGAAGTCAGTGTAAGCGAATAATGACCGCCGGACCACTATCTG
The DNA here is from genome assembly GCA_051747845.1 of Pseudomonadota bacterium. Taxonomy (GTDB): domain Bacteria; phylum Pseudomonadota; class Gammaproteobacteria; order Enterobacterales; family Alteromonadaceae; genus Idiomarina. The sequence continues at coordinate 14,030 of JBNJGQ010000024.1, read as the reverse complement.
CCCCTGCAGCGTCAGCGCCGTTGCAGGAATGGCTGACCTATCTGGAAAGTATTCATCCTCAAAGCATTGATATGGGGCTTGAGCGCGTGGCCAGGGTTGCGGCTGAAGCCGGTGTGCTCGAGCCTGCGCCCTTGGTTATCGCCGTAAGTGGCACTAATGGAAAAGGCTCGACGGTTTGCTACCTTGAGACTATTTTACAAGCCGCCGGCTACAGCACTGGCGTCTACACGTCGCCACATATAGTAGAGTATCGTGAGCGTGTTCGTATTAATGGTCAGGAGCTGACGAATTCTGCCCATACCGAAGCTTTTGCTGCCATTGAGGTAGCGCGTGAGAACACTTCTCTAACCTATTTTGAGTTTGGTACGCTGGCTGCGTTATGGCTGATGAAGGCGAACAAGCCCGATGTGGCCATTCTTGAAGTCGGCTTAGGCGGGCGGTTAGATGCAGTGAATTGCGTCGATGCGGACGTTGCAGTAATTACCAGTATAGGTATCGATCACATTGCCTTTCTCGGTAATAATCGGGAGCAAATAGGGCGTGAAAAAGCGGGAATAGCGAGAGCGGATAAACCATTAATTTGTGGTGAAATAAGCCCGACAGCAAGCATCGCCGAAACAGCGGAGCGTGTTGGTGCCAAGTTATGGCAGGTTGGCCGAGATTTTCATCGAAATGAAAAGGCCGATAGCTGGAGTTACCGTAGTCAGTACACCCAGTTAAACGATTTACCGTTGCCTAAATTGCCTATTATCAATGCTTCAACTGCAATTGCCGCAATTGAGCAGTTGCCCTTGCCAGTTACTCTATCGGCAATACGAGAAGGAATAGCCAAGGCCGCGCTTCCGGGACGAATGCAAACATACTCTCATAAAAGCTGTGAGATACTATTGGATGTTGCACATAATCCTCAAGCTGCTGCTTATGCCAGCCAGTATCTCGACAAGATTTATCCAAATCATAAAGTGTTTGCCGTTATTGGTATGTTAAGTGATAAAGACCATAGCGGTGTCACTCAAGCTTTAAGTTCCAGGGTTTCTGACTGGTATTTGGGCTCTTTGTCGGAGCCTCGTGGTGAAGTATCCGAGGAATTAGCAATTAAAGCCAAACTGCCTCAAGAATCCTGCCATTTATTTGACTCAGTTGAGCATGCATTCTGCGAGGCTGTCCAGGCGGCGGAGCAATACCAGGCAAATAATGGTAAAGCTCTGGTTTTCGGCTTCGGCTCGTTTTACACTGTAGCGAGAATTACCGCGCATTTAAAAGGAGCTTGAGCTTTGTCCAGTCCTCTGCAGAATCGTCTTGTTGGCACTCTGATATTGGTGGCGTTAGCCGTCATTATTATTCCCGATGTATTGGATGGTGAGAAGGCGGACCCAATTGAGCCAATGGAAACCATTCCATTAAAGCCTGCCATTGAGGAAGAGTTGCAAAAACCGGAAACCTTGTCGGATAAAACAGTGTCAGAGCCGGTAACCGTTAAAGAGACTCCCTCCGAAACTGAGAAGACTGCCGATTCAGCTGAGCCAATTAACGAGAAAAGTGACGCCCAGGTCCCCCCACGCGAGCCAGCGGAGTATGCAGCTGACGGTAAAGCCTGGGTTATCCAGTTGGGCGCATTTAGTAACGAGGATAGCGTTAAACGTTTGATCGCTCAGTTACAGGAAAAAGGTTTTTCGGCTTACTCGCAAAAGGCATCTGATGGTTCAATTAGCCGTGTTTTAGTTGGTCCGGATACATCTAAGACGGAGCTTGAAAAGCAATTAGATCCGCTGAAGGAACTTACCGGGCTGGAAGGCAAGATGATTACTTATCGGCCATGAGTTTTGCAATATATGTGAAAAGAAAATCACATTCTCAGGCACATTCTGTTAAAATCCACCGCGTCTTTTGCGCAGCAATTGTGAGTCATTATGCTCTGGATTGACTATGCCATTATAATTGTCATCGGCCTTTCTACGCTGATCAGTCTGGTAAGGGGCTTTGTTAAAGAAGCCGTGTCTCTGGCCATCTGGATTTCAGCCTTTTTTATCGCGAGCCAGTTTTATCTCGATCTGGCGGTATACTTTACCGAAATTGGCGATCCCCTGGTAAGAAATGCCGCTGCAATAGCAGCATTGTTTGTGGCAACGCTTATTCTGGGCGCAATTATTAACTACATTCTTTCTCAATTAGTTCATCACACTGGCTTATCCGGAACTGACCGGGTTCTTGGTCTGGTGTTTGGTGCGTTACGCGGTGTATTAATTGTCAGTGCTTTATTATTTTTTATTGATTCCTTTACCACACTATCTTCCAGTGAATGGTGGCAGGAGTCTCTATTAATTCCTCACTTCGGTGTATTTATTCAGTGGTTTTTCAGTTATCTGGAAAACAGCTCCAGTTTTTTAGTCCCTCAACCTGTATAGAAAGGTGAAAAGACATGTGTGGTATTGTTGGTATTGTTGGTAAGCAGGCTGTTAACCAAGCGCTTTATGACGGGTTAACTATGCTTCAACATCGTGGCCAGGACGCCGCTGGTATTATGACAGTTGATGAGCATTGCACTTTGCGCTTGAGAAAGGCCAACGGCTTGGTACGCGATGTGTTCCATACACGTCATATGCATCGGTTGGCCGGTAATGTCGGTATTGGACATGTACGGTATCCTACCGCCGGCAGCTCAAGCTCTGCAGAAGCACAGCCATTCTATGTTAACTCGCCTTTCGGTATTGCGATGGCACACAATGGTAACCTGACCAATGCTGCTGATGTTCAGGAACATTTGTTCCAAACGGCTCGTCGTCATATTAATACCACGTCTGACTCAGAGATTTTGCTTAACGTATTTGCTAATGAGTTGGATAAGAACGAAAGTTTAACGCTGAGTGAAGAAGACGTCTTTCGCACTATGACCGCGGTTCATCGCCAGGTTCGTGGAGCCTATGCCGTAGTCGCTATGATTCTAGGCCACGGTATGGTTGCATTTCGTGACCCATGGGGGATTCGTCCTCTGGCACTGGGTAAACGCGATACGGAAGACGGAGAAGAATATATTGTTGCGTCTGAGAGCGTTGCAATTGACGGTACTGGTTTTAAATATGTGCGAGATGTGGAGCCGGGCGAGGCTATTTACATTACGAATGACGGTAAACTTTATTCGCGCCAGTGTGCCGATAAACCCATGCACTGTCCTTGTATTTTTGAGTACGTTTACTTTGCGCGCCCCGATTCATTTATTGATGGTATTTCGGTCTATGCTTCGCGGGTTAATATGGGGCGTAAGCTGGGCGAAAAGCTTAAAAGGGACTACGCAGATTTAGACATTGATGTGGTCATTCCAATTCCCGAAACCAGCTGTGATATTGCGCTGGAGATTGCTAATGTTATGGATTTGCCGTACCGCCAGGGGTTTGTGAAGAACCGTTATATTGGCCGTACCTTTATCATGCCAGGCCAGACTCAGCGGCGTAAGTCGGTACGCCGTAAATTGAATGCTATCAGCGCTGAATTCCGCGGTAAGAATGTTTTGCTGGTTGATGACTCCATTGTTCGGGGAACAACCTCTGAACAGATTATCGAAATGGCTCGTGAAGCCGGTGCGAAGAAAGTGTATTTTGCATCTGCAGCTCCGGAAATTCGTTTCCCGAACGTTTATGGTATTGATATGCCAAGTGCCAATGAGCTTATTGGTCATGGGCGTGAAGCAATAGAAATTCGCGACATGATCAAAGCGGATGGGCTCATTTACCAAGATCTTGATGACTTGATTGATGCGGTAGGAGCAGAAAATCGTTCAATTAAGCGTTTTGAAACATCGGTGTTCAGCGGTGAGTATGTAACCGGAGATGTTAGTCAGGAATATTTAGATCGTCTACACGCGGCTCGTAACGACGTTGCCAGATCTGAGCGTGACGGTTCAGAAGACGCTAACCTCGAACTGCATAACGATAACGACTGACTCAGCCTAACAGCAAGGCTGAGCCAGTAATTGCTCAGTCTTGCTGGAAAGGGTAAACCGAGCCTAATTTAAGAATTTGAGTCAGCTCATCCAGCGCTGAACGCGACTCTTCTAATAATGCCGGGTCGCGCAAATCATCGACAGCCAACTCATCGCGATAGTGCTTTTCTACCCACTGATTTAAACGGCTGAATAACTTGTCAGACATTAAACAGTTCTGGTTAGCCCCTGCGAGTTCTTCATCGTTCAATGCAACTCGTAAGCGTAAGCAGGCGGGTCCGCCACCATTTCTCATGCTCTGCTTCACATCAAAGAATTCGACCCGCTTAATGGGGCTGTCACTGCTTTGAGTCAACTGTTCCAGGTAGGACCTGACACTGTCGTTCTCCTGGCACTCTGTTGGTGCGATGATAGTCATTTGACCATCAGGTGGTGTGATGAGCTGAGTATTGAATAAATACGTGCTAACGGCGTCTTTAATACTGACCTGCTCAGTACCCACTTTAATGAAATGTAGTGGGTTATCGCCGAATTTTCGCTGAATTTCAGCCAATTTCTCTTCTGTATCGGCGAAAGCCTGTTCATGATAGAACAATACGTTTTGGTTACCGACCGCAATGACATCGTTATGAAAAACCCCTTGGTCAATTACGTCAGGGTTCTGCTGAATATAAACGGTATTATCTTCGCTCAGACCGTGCAAGCGAGCAATGGCTTGAGAGGCTTCTAAGGTTTGTCTTGCCGGAAAGCGTTTGGGAGCTGGTTTGGAACTATCAAAGGCATAACGGCCATAGACAAAGAGCTCCACTCCGGCGTGACCATATTCACGACACAAACGAGTGTGGTTCGCTGCACCTTCATCGCCAAAGTGCTCGTTGTCGGGCAAATGCGTATGGTGTTCAAAGTAGCGGCTATTGTTGAACATAGCTTGCAGGATACGACCGCTGGTTTGTGGTTCTAACGAACGGTGAAACTTATTAGTCAGGTTAGCCGGGGTAAAGTGTACTTTACCGTTGGCGGTGTCTGCACTTGGAGAAACGGTTGCCGCATTGGCGGTCCACATACTGGAAGCAGAACAAACGGCCTGAAAAACAGCCGGAGCTTCGGTGGCTGCTTTATGCAACACCTCGGCATCAGTGCCAGTAAAGCCTAAGCGACGCAAAGCAAAAATATCAGGGCGTTCCTGAGGAGCAAGTACCCCTTGTTTCATCCCCATGTCGTGCAATGCTTTCATTTTTTTCAGGCCTTGCAGGGCAGCACTTTTAGGACTGGAAGAGGCTTTAGCGTTGGCCAAAGAGGCAACATTACCGAACGACAATCCAGCGTAATTATGAGTAGGGCCGACCAAACCGTCGTAGTTGACTTCGAAGTGTTGCATGCTCACTTTTCGATACTCCCTGCACGTATTGTGCACCTGATAATGTAAACTAAGGTGCCATTATACTGTTTTAAAACCGCCTTGAAAGCCTTTATTTTTCTGGTGTTTGAGCTCGTCAGCATAAATCTGACTGTTTATTTAACTTGTGCGAATTTTTATCAAATAATCGAGTTATGGTTGTTTCTGCTGACGATAACCGATATACCTAAAAAAGGTCGCTAATGAGCAATTGCACTTGTAATTGTTACTGTTAGCACGTATATACACGGTCATCTACAACAAGAGAACGATTATTCTATGGCAAAATCGCTCGTCATTGTCGAGTCTCCGGCAAAAGCCAAAACGATTAATAAATATTTAGGTAAGGACTTTGTCGTTAAGTCCAGCGTTGGTCATGTCCGTGATCTACCTACCCGAGCTACTGAGACAGTCAAAAGCAAGCCGGCAGCTGAAGTCCGCAAGATGTCCCCGGATGCAAAAGCTAAATATCAAAAAGAACGGGACTACAAGCGGCTAATTGCTCGTATGGGCGTTGACCCTGAAAACGATTGGGAAGCTCATTACGAGGTTCTGCAGGGTAAAGAGAAAGTCGTTAAAGAGTTAAAACAGTTAGCGAAAAAGTCTGACGAAATCATTCTTGCAACGGATTTGGACCGCGAGGGAGAGGCAATTGCCTGGCACTTGCGGGAACTTATCGGTGGTGACGACTCCCGCTATAAACGCGTGGTGTTTAACGAGATTACCAAGAAAGCCATTCAGGAAGCTTTTGAGCATCCCGCGGAGTTGAATACCGACCGGGTTAATGCGCAGCAGACTCGCCGTTTTCTTGACCGTGTGGTCGGCTTCATGGTTTCTCCGTTATTGTGGAAAAAAATCGCCCGGGGGTTATCGGCAGGTCGTGTACAGTCAGTCGCTGTGCGCCTGGTGGTTGAACGCGAGCGTGAAATTAAGGCGTTTGTTCCGGAAGAGTATTGGGATGTTCATGCGGATTTGACCACGCCATCTGAAGACTCTCTGCGCATGCAGGTAATGAAACAGGCGGGAAAGAACTTTCGCCCGGCTAATAAAAAAGAAACCGATGCTGCACTGGCGTTATTGAAGAACTCAGGTTACGAAATTACCGGCCGTGAAGATAAGCCGACATCGAGTAAACCCAGTGCACCGTTCATTACTTCTACACTGCAGCAGGCGGCCAGTACTCGGTTAGGCTTTGGTGTTAAAAAGACGATGATGATGGCTCAGCGTCTTTATGAAGCCGGTCACATTACTTACATGCGTACGGACTCAACCAATTTGAGTGGCGAAGCGGTTGATGCTTGCCGTGACTTAATAGCAAAAGACTTTGGTAAGAACTATTTGCCGGAAAGTCCGACTCGCTATGGTGCGAAAAGCAATGCGCAAGAAGCACACGAGGCGATTCGTCCGTCAGATGTCAAGGTGAAGTCAGAATCCTTATCTTCAGTTGAGCGTGATGCTCAACGTTTGTACGAGCTTATTTGGCGTCAATTTGTTGCCTGTCAGATGGTTCCGGCGCGCTACGACAGTACGACTTTAACTGCCACGGCGGGTGATTTCGAATTAAAGGCTCGCGGACGGGTCATGCGCTTTGCTGGTTGGACTAAGGTTATGCCTCCGGCCAGTAGCAAGAAAGAGGGCGAAGATAATCTGCCGGACGTAAAAAAAGGCGATGCATTGAAGCTGGAACAATTGCTTCCGGAACAACACTTTACCAAGCCTCCGGCTCGTTATGGTGAAGCGTCTTTAGTTAAAGAACTAGAAAAACGCGGTATTGGTCGCCCGTCGACTTATGCATCGATTATTTCTACCATTCAGGACAGAGGCTATGTTCGGGTAGAGAACCGCCGGTTCTTTGCTGAAAAAATGGGTGAAATTGTTAATGATCGACTGGTTGAGAACTTCACCGAATTAATGAATTACAACTTTACGGCAGAAATGGAGCAGGCTCTGGATGATATTGCTGCCGGAAAGCGTGACTGGAAAGAGACCCTCGATAAGTTTTATGCGGACTTTAAAGAACGGCTGGAAAAAGCTGAGCTGGAAGCTACCGAAGGCGGGATGCGAGAGAACAGCCTTGTTCTGACCGATATAGACTGCCCTGAATGTGGTCGAAAAATGGGAATACGCACCGCGTCAACAGGCGTTTTTCTTGGTTGCTCAGGCTATAACTTGCCGCCGAAGGAGCGCTGCACTAAAACGCTGAACCTGACGCCAGGTGAAGAAGCTGTTGAGGTGACTGACGAAGAAGAGCGTGAAACCGAAGCGCTCAGAGCGAAGAAACGTTGTCCTAAGTGCGGGACAGCGATGGACAGCTACCTTATTGATGAAAAGCGTAGGCTGCATGTTTGCGGTAACAATCCAACTTGCGACGGCCAATTGGTTGAAGAGGGCACGTTCCGGATTAAAGGGTACGACGGTCCAACTATCGAGTGTGATAAATGCGGCTCCGAAATGCAGCTAAAAAATGGGCGTTTTGGTAAGTACTTTGGTTGTACCAACAGTGACTGCAAAAATACCCGCAAGTTGTTGCGCAGCGGCGAACCTGCGCCACCTAAAGAAGATCCGGTTCCTTTGCCGGAGTTACCATGTGAAGAATCCGATGCGCACTTTGTTCTGCGGGATGGTGCATCAGGTATTTTCTTGTCGGCTAATACCTTTCCTAAGTCACGGGAAACCCGCGCTGTTACCGTAAAAGAGCTTGCTCAGTTTAAAGACCGGTTACCTGAAAAGTTCAAGTATCTGGCAGAAGCTCCACAGGAAGACGATGAAGGTAACGATGCCATTGTCCGCTTCTCGCGCAAAAACAAAGAACAATACGTGGTGACCGAAATTAAGAAAAAACAAACTGGCTGGAAGGCATTTTTCCGCGATGGGAAGTGGCAAGTACAGGACAAGTAGTTAATGGCTTACGGGCAAAGGGTCACTTTGCCAATGGTGAATCAGAACAGGCTGGACTAACATAGCTGCGTGTCTAATGAAGGACACAGCACACTGGACATGGAGGTCCCATGTTATTGTCTCGCTTGGGCATAACATTTCCCGCTGCCTTTCTGGCAGCGGGTTTTTCTTTATTTAAGCCAGGTAAAACGCTGCGAAAACAATCCGGACAAGCCGGTATCGAGCTGTTAATTGTATGGCCGGTTATTGTGGCTGCTATTTTTACTTTCGTTCAGGCACTGATTATCTGGTGGGGGCAGCAAACTCTAACGGTTGCCAATCAGTATGCTGTGCGCGCGGGTAGCATTAATAACGGCAGTAACAATGCCATGGTTAACACGTTAGTTGCGGGAATGGCGGGGCTTAAACCGCAACTCAGTACTGACAACAAAATGGTCGCTGTGACTGAAGCTTTGGTCGAGCAGCGACTTCATTACGCACAGTTTGGTCAACTAGAAGTCTTGTCGCCTACCGACGAGGATTTTCGCCAGTTTGCCGATTGGCGCTGGGACGATGATTTAAAGACTGAGGTGTTAGAGATTTCAGTTGACCACTACCATGCTCGAGCCAGTAGCGACGGGAGCGAACAATGGCACCAGGCAAGGGTATTGGTTATTGAAACCTATTGGTGCTTGCCCCTTGATATCCCTATTGCCGGAGAGTTTTTATCCGCGACTCAAACTCTCCTGTCAGACTCTGAAGCTGCACGTTACTGCGCAAAGCGCAGTCGGGTGTTCAATAAACCTTTATGGGCGTTATCGAATACCGCTCAGCACTCAATGCTAAGCGGCTACCGAAAGTAAACTAGCGAATATCGTGGTAGTCGACGCAGGCTTGTAAGGTGTTTTCAATGAGTGACGCTACGGTCATTGGCCCCACACCACCCGGAACGGGAGTTATCCAGCCAGCTTTCTCATAGGCTGTCTGGAACTCAATATCGCCCGTTAAACGACCGTCAGGTAATCGATTCATACCAACATCGATAACGATAGCGCCGGGCTTAACCCATTCCCCCGGAATGAATTCAGGTTTCCCTACTGCGACAACTAAAATATCCGCTCTTTTAACGTGCTCAGACAGGTCATTGGTAAACCTGTGACAAACTGTCGTTGTAGCGCCCGCTAAAAGAAGCTCCAGACTCATTGGTCGGCCAACAATGTTGGATGCGCCAACTACAACCGCATTCAACCCATGTAGATCAACTTTTGTGTGCTCTAGTAAGGTCATAATGCCTTTCGGTGTGCAGGGACGTAAGGCTGGAATGCGCTGCGATAAGCGTCCGACATTAAATGGGTGGAAGCCGTCGACATCTTTGTCAGGACGAATTCGCTCTAATATCGGAGTAGCATCAAGGCCTGCCGGTAAAGGCAGTTGGACTAAAATGCCATCGACGGAGGTGTCGTTATTTAATTCCTCAATCAGCTCTTCAAGCTCGTGCTGGGTTGTCGTTGCCGGTAGGTCATAGTCGAATGAACGAAAGCCTACATCTTCACAAGCTCGCCGCTTATTTCCTACATAAACTTCGGAAGCTGCATCGCTTCCAACTAAGACAACCGCCAGGCCTGGCGCTCGTAATCCAGAGTTAACGCGTTCTTTTACTTGTTGTTTGACGGCCTGGCGTACAGTGGCAGCAATGGTTTTACCATCGATAATTTGAGCTGGCATAATGACGTTCCCAAAAGTGAGAGAATTCAAGGTGGTATATGGGCTCTATTGTAACTTTTTTCTGCCCTGAATGTCACCGGTTGTTGGTTTAGTCGTCAGGTTGACGTAAAAGTAGCCACTCGGCGCCAATAACAGAAAAAAAGTTTGACGGGTCAGTCTTCAACAGGTAATATTCGCCCCCGTTGTCAGCCAGCATTTGCTTTTTAAAAGCTGCGTCTGATACGGCTTTCGGAGAAATTCGGCGATTAGCGCAGTTTGGTAGCGCACTTGGTTTGGGTCCAAGGGGTCGCAGGTTCAAATCCTGCATCGCCGACCATTCTCTTGACGGTTTATTGGTTCGATATGCGCCCGTAGCTCAGTTGGATAGAGCAACGGCCTTCTAAGCCGTGGGTCGCAGGTTCGAATCCTGCCGGGTGCGCCAGAACGCGCCAAAGAAATCACTCAGTGGTGGGTGTAGCTCAGTTGGTAGAGCCCCGGATTGTGATTCCGGTTGTCGTGGGTTCAAGTCCCATCATCCACCCCATTTCTTTTGAAGTAACATCCTGTATATCGGCGATTAGCGCAGTTTGGTAGCGCACTTGGTTTGGGTCCAAGGGGTCGCAGGTTCAAATCCTGCATCGCCGACCATTACACTCTTTAACCTTTCTCTTTTCAGTCAGCACTGCTACATTTAAGTCATATATAACTAAAACTTTTATTGTTAACCCTTGGCTGGAGTTATTGTTATGGACTTTAAGAAAAGTTTAAAGAATCCCGCTGAAGCGTTTGATTCCCCTCAAGCTGTGTTTGATCATCTTGAACTGTCACAAGAGCAAAAAATAGAGCTATTGCAGCAGTGGCGTTACGATGAGCTTGAAACAGAAGTTGCTGACCAAGAAAATATGGGTGGTGATAAACCCGATAAACTGGGCGAAATCAATAATCTACTTCTTGAGCTGGAAGGCAAATCTTAACTATTTTTCTCACCGAATAAAGCGAAGCTTAAAAATTGCCGCTCGGGACTCGACTCCGGGCGGTCTCCTCGCTATAATGCTGCGTCATTTTTAAAGGTCAACGCCGTTGCCGTATCTCATTTTTATAATGATAAATTGATGCGAGTGACATTCATTGATTGAAACCGAGGTAATGAAGCAATGCAGGTTTCTGTAGAGACAACTCAAGGTTTAGAACGTCGTGTGACTATCACAGTCCCGGCAGATGCAATTGATAGCGAAGTAACACGCTTATTAAAAGAAGAATATCGCCATCGTCGTGTGAATGGTTTCCGCAAAGGGAAAATTCCGCCAAATGTACTGCAAAAGCTGTTTGGTCGCGAAGCTCGTTCACGTGCAGCTTCAAGTGTTATGCAAAGCAAATACTTTGAAGCAGTTATGCAGGAAAAATTGAATCCTGCTGGTGCACCTGCAATTGAACCTAAAGTCAATGAACCGGGTAAAGACCTTGAGTTCACGGCAACGTTCGAAGTGTACCCAGAAGTAGAAGTTCAAAATCTGGAAAAAGTGAAAGTTGAAAAGCCAGCTGTTGAAGTTACCGAGAAAGACGTCGACAACATGTTGGAAACGTTGCAGAAACAACACGCTGACTGGAAAGAAGTTAAGCGTAAATCCAAAAAAGGTGACCGTGTCACTATGGATTTTGTTGGCTCTATTGACGGTGAAGAGTTTGAAGGTGGTAAAGCCGAAGATTTTGCTTTGGAATTAGGCGAAGGCCGCATGATTCCGGGCTTTGAAGATCAGATTAAAGGTATTAAAGCGGGCGAAGAAAAGACGATTGAAGTCACTTTCCCGGAAGACTATCACGCTGAAAACCTGAAAGGTAAAGAAGCGCAGTTTGTTGTAACAGCTAAAAAAGTTGAAGCACGTGACTTACCTGAACTGAATGACGAGTTTGTTGCGTTGTTTGGTGTCAAGGAAGGCGGCGTTGAAGCGTTGAAAGAAGAAGTTCGTAAGAACATGGAACGCGAACTGAAAAATGCGGTAAAAGCAAAAGTTAAAGAGCAGGTGTTAAAGGGCATTGTTGAAAACAACGATGTTGAACTGCCTAAATCAATGATCGACCAGGAAATTGATCAACTGCGTAAGCAAGCTGCTCAACGTTTTGGTGGTAATGCAGATCAAATGCCTGAATTGCCAGCTGAATTGTTTGAAGAACAAGCGAAAGAGCGCGTTAAAGTTGGCTTGCTATTGGGCGAAGTTATTCGCGGCAATGAGCTTAAAGCTGACGATGAGAAAGTTGATGAGATCATTGCGACAGCAGCTTCTGCTTATGAAGACCCGCAGGAAGTTGTCGAGTACTACAAGTCAAACAACGATATGATGCAGCAAGTTCGCAACTTAGCGTTGGAAGAGCAGGCTATCGAATTTGTGTTGGAAAAAGCTTCTGTTAAAGACAAGAAAGCAAGCTTTGACGACATTATGAATCCGAAGCAGCAGTAATCTCTTGTAACGGAGTCCTTGACGGGTCCCGCTACAGCTTGGTTTAATGGCTCGTATGACTTCATACGAGCCATTTTTATTTCAGGAGCTTTATAACACATGTCGAGCGATATTCAGGATCCAATGGCACAGCTAGTCCCTATGGTTGTCGAACAGACGTCAAAAGGGGAGCGCTCTTACGACATTTATTCACGCCTTTTAAAAGAGCGTGTGATTTTCTGCTGTGGTCAGGTTGAAGACCATATGGCCAACCTTATTGTGGCTCAGCTATTGTTCTTAGAATCAGATAATCCTGATAAAGACATTTACTTGTATATTAACTCACCAGGAGGTGTAGTTACGGCAGGTATGGCTATTTACGACACAATGCGCTTTATAAAGCCGGACGTTAGCACGGTTTGTATGGGACAAGCGGCCAGTATGGGTGCTTTTCTCTTAGCTGGAGGTGCTCAGGGTAAGCGCTATTGCTTGCCAAACTCCCGGGTTATGATTCACCAGCCACTTGGTGGTTTCCAGGGGCAGGCATCAGATTTCGAAATTCATGCGAAGCAAATTTTGGATCTGAAAGAGCGTTTAAACCGTATGTTAGCTGAGAATACAGGTCAGGATTACGAGAAAGTGGCTAGAGACACCGATCGCGATCACTTCTTATCAGCAGAAGAGTCAATCGACTATGGTTTGGTTGACGGTATTTTACGCCAGCGTGGCGAAGAGTCCTGAGCGGGCGCTTAAGTAGTAGGAGAAAAGCATGACGGATCAGTCCAAAGGTGACGGCGATAAGCCGCTGTATTGCACTTTTTGTGGCAAAAGTCAGCACGAAGTTAAGAAGCTCATTGCAGGGCCGTCTGTGTTCATTTGCGATGAATGCGTCGAGTTATGTAATGACATTCTAAAAGAAGAAATTCATCAACTGTCGCCGGTACCGGACCAGGATGAATTACCTGTGCCAAAAGCTATCCGAAAACATCTGGACGACTACGTTATCGGCCAGGATCGCGCTAAAAAAGTTTTATCAGTTGCTGTCTATAACCACTACAAGCGGTTACGTGCCTCAGGAAAAGGCAAAGAAGAAGTTGAGCTGGGCAAGAGTAATATCCTGCTGATAGGTCCAACAGGCTCGGGTAAGACTTTCCTTGCTGAGACTATGGCGCGTTATCTGGATGTTCCGTTTACTATGGCAGATGCGACTACCTTGACCGAAGCAGGTTACGTTGGTGAAGATGTCGAGAACATTATTCAGAAGCTTTTACAGAAGTGCGACTACGATGTGGAAAAAGCCCAGCGCGGTATTGTCTATATTGATGAAATTGACAAAATTTCACGTAAGTCAGACAACCCATCAATTACCCGCGATGTTAGTGGCGAAGGTGTTCAGCAAGCGTTGCTGAAGCTCATTGAAGGTACTGTTGCTTCAGTGCCTCCGCAGGGTGGACGAAAGCATCCTCAGCAAGAGTTCCTGCAGGTTGATACATCGAAGATTCTATTTATCTGCGGTGGTGCATTTGCTGGCTTAAACAAAGTTATTGAGCAGCGTTTATCTACCGGAACGGGAATTGGTTTCGGCGCCGAAGTTAAAAGCAAAACGCAAAGCGAAGAAGGCGAGATTATAGCGAAAGTAGAGCCGGAAGATTTGGTTCGCTATGGTTTGATTCCAGAGTTT
>JBNJGQ010000023.1:0-25819 GCA_051747845.1 Pseudomonadota bacterium | reverse complement strand
TACCACCAATGTCAGCTAACGGTTTACCGGGTAAACGGCTGGAACCATAACGTGCAGGAATAACGACGGTAAAACTCATGAAGGAACCTTTTCTAGCTCTTCTGCAGACAATTCACGGGCTTTATCTGATAATAAAACTGGAATATTTTCATCAATAGGATAAGCCAGTCGCTCGCCCCGGCACACCAATTCATTTTCTTCTGCATAATAAGTCAGCTTACCTTTGCACTTAGGGCAAGCTAAAATCGCTAATGTCGTTTTATCAATGGGCATTTTTCTTCCTTTCTAGCTCTGCCAGTAAGTTAGTCTTCATTATCTCGGGCAGTTGTGCTTCTATTGTTTGATAATACCAGTCCGGTTGCGCAAATGATTGGCACTTTCCGGCGTCTTTTTCTGTCATCAATATAGGCTTACCGCTTAATTGAGAAAAGTCTTCTTCACTAAAAACATGATGATCAGCAAATGCCAGGCTTTTCTCAACCTGCACCCCTTGCTCTGAGAGGGAATTAAAAAATCGCTGGGGGTAACCAATACCGGCAACCGCATTAAAACTGCTATCGGGTTCCAGCTCGACTTTTTCATTGTTATCGACCCGGTACCATTGTCCCGGTTCAACATCGACTACATGACGCGCAAAAGCATGACGTCCGTAATTAGAAATAACCCAGTCCGCACCTTTTAACCGCCAGGGACCTTCACGTAAAGGGCCTGCGGGTAACAGCCAACCATTTCCCGTACCTCTTTCAGCATCAATCATAATAAGTTCAATGTCGCGTTTTAATGCATAGTGCTGTAAACCATCATCACTAATAATGACATCCACTTCAGGGTGTTGTTCGGACATAAGTTGAGCGGCCTTGGCTCGCTTAGGTGCTATGACCACCGGACAACCGATTCTGCGGCGCATAAGCAAAGGCTCGTCGCCAACATCTGCAGCTTTATCGTTTTCTGAAACGGAATGTGGGAACGGTCCTTTTGCCCCATAACCACGACTGACAATGCCAGGTTTCCAGCCTTCATCTTTCAGCCACTGGCATAGAGAAACCACCATTGGCGTTTTACCTGTGCCACCCACACTGATATTACCGACAACAATAACAGGCACTTCTGCTTTGTATCGTTTTATCAGGCCTAAGTAATAAAAACTACGACGCAGATTAGTCAGCAGCCAAAACAGCAATGACAACGGCGTCAGCAGAATTAAAAGAGGATGCAGCTTGGCTTTATACCACTGCTTTTGTAGCCACACTAGGCGCCTCCGCTAAACTGCAAGTTATGCAATTGATAATACGCGCCTTCGTGATCCAGTAATTGCTGATGGGTACCACGTTCAACAATCTCACCGTTATCCATTACGATGATTTCATCTGCATTTTCAATGGTCGACAAGCGGTGTGCAATGACAATGGCTGTTCGGTTTTCACGTAAGGTTCCTAAGGCGTCCTGAATATGGCGCTCAGACTCGGTGTCCAGCGCCGATGTTGCTTCATCCAGAATCAGAATAGGTGCGTCCTGCAATAATGCCCGGGCAATCGCAATACGTTGTCGCTGGCCCCCGGATAGCATCACCCCGTTTTCGCCGACCATGGTGTCCAATCCTTTAGGCATGTTGTCGGTAAACTCGGTAACGTAGGCCTGTTCTGCTGCTTTAGTAATCTGTTCCTGTGACAGCTCTTTTGCTGCACCATAAGCAATATTATTAGCGATAGTGTCATTAAACAAAGTAACGTTTTGCGAAACCAGCGCAAACTGGCGCCGCAGACATTTCAGTTTGTAGTCATTAATATTGTGACCGTCGAGCAAAATACGGCCCTGCTCTACGTCGTAAAACCGGGTCAGCAAGTTCGAAATCGTCGACTTCCCGCTGCCCGAACGCCCGACCAAAGCAAGAGTTTTGCCTTGTTCTACGCTAAAGTTGATATGTTCTAAAGCCGGATCATCACCTTTCTGGTATGAAAAGGACACATCTTCAAACACAATGTTTCCTTCCGCACGATCAATAATTCTCGAGCCTTTATCGATTTCTATTGGCTCATCAAGAATAGCAAACACACTGGTGGCCGCCGCGATACCGCGCTGAAAGTCACTGTTGACGTTAGTTAACTGCTTTAACGGACGCAGCAACATAAGCATAGCCCCAAGTAAGGTCGTAAACGCACCGGCTGAGAGCTCTCCCAGCATTTCCGGGAAACTGGCAATAACCAAAACCATCGACAGGCTCAAAGAAGCGATAAACTGAATAACCGAAGTACTAATTGCCCGGGTATTCACCAGCTTCATATTCTGATTACGGGTAATATTATTTATTTCAGCAAAGCGGGCAGCCTCATCTTTTTGTCCCTGATGCATGAGCACAACTTTATGCCCATTAATCATTTGTTCAGCCGTTGTCGTTACATTACCCATAGCCGTTTGAATACGACTACTCACTTTACGGAAGCGTCGGGAAACAATACTCACAACCTTTGCAATTAAGGGGCCTATCACTAAAAAGACTAACGATAATTGCCAGCTATGATAAAACATCAATCCTAATAGCCCGGCGACGAAAGCCCCTTCTTTAACGAGCACCAAGACAGCTTTACTACTGGCCTCCGATACCTGCTGAGTGTCGTACGTTATTTTGGAAATTAAGTCGCCGGTTGAATGTTGGTCGTGAAAGCTGACCGGCAGTTTCATCATGTGATCAAACAGCTGCTGACGCATTTTGGTAACCACTTTGAAACCAACCCAATTCAAAAAGTAACTGGAGCCAACATTAAGTATGCCACGTAGAATGAAAATGAACGGGACAAAAATAGCACCATAGATCAAAACATTAGAGTTCTGCTCTGTTAAGCCATCGTCAATTAAGGTTTGGATTTGGGAGATAAATAATGTATCAATGCCTGCATAGCCAATCATACAGACAACAGCAAGAATAAAAGCCGCTTTATAAGGTTTGATGTAACCTAACAAGCGCTTGAAGGTCGTCTTTTTTTTAATCTGAGAATCCATGTAGTCTCAATTAAGTCATTAACACTTTTGGTATTCTACCTGTTTTCAAAGGGTAACTCCAAACTCCATGTACTGCCGTCACTCACAATAGTTAATTGTCCGCTCTCCATAGTCCCGAACCAAGGTCGGTCTGTTCGTGCAATTCTTTCCAGGGTATATCGGTGGGGAAAGCGGTATCCACGATGCCGACCATAGCTTATCAAGTAGATATCCGCATCTACGGCCTGCAATAACGGCCAGCTGGTGGAAGTTTTACTGCCATGATGCGGGACAATCATAGCATCTGACTTTATTTCAGCAGCGGTTTGCAGACGTTCCAACAACATTTGTTCGGCAGACATTTCAATGTCGCCGGGCAAAAATACAGTAAAATCCTGAAACCGAACCAGCAGAACACAAGACCTATTATTTTTACTTAATGCCGTTGAATCTTGGTATTCCAGGGAAGGCCATAGCACTCTCCATTGTAAGTCATTCCAGTACCCCGTATCGCCGGCTACACAAGGTTTATCACTACCTGTCCCCTGCCACCGCAAATTAGGGTAACGTCTCGATAAAAAAGCACGTCCACCGTTGTGGTCATTGTCTCCGTGACTGATAAACGCAAGCTCGGGAACCAGCCCATGGTAGTTTAAGAAAGGTTCGATCACAGACTCAGCCACACTAAAGCCTGAGTTAAATTCGATACCGGTATCGACGAGCATGGCTCTGCCATTTCGCTCCAGCACCACAGCCTGGCTTTGTCCCACATCCAGCACATGAAGCCGCAACTTTCCGTCTCTTTGATTAAATAGCACCGAAACAGAAAGAGGCAAACATAAGAGCAGTACTGTTCGTTGCCAGGCGCTTTTAAGCGGCACCAGTAATACAAGAATTAACGCAAACAAACCACCGAACCTTGCCAGACGGATTACAGGCCAGGCATCTAATTGCAACCAGGTTATTGGCTGCTTCGCTAAAGAACCGATAAATGGATTTAAATGTACAACCGGAAGTTCTGCCAATTGCCAAAGTATTGAAGCAAAACCTACATCCAAAAGCGCAGCAACCGTTCCCGTTAATGCCAGTGGCAACAGCCAAAAGCTTATAACCGGTAATACCAACAAGTTAACTACCGGCGCCAGCAGAGAAAAACCACCGAATAGCAAAAACGACAAAGGTGCCATAATCACCAGTAGCAACCATTGAATGGACCAAAGGCTTTTAATAGCAGCGAGTTTCCCTCGGGCTTTCTGCCAGCGCCAACTTGCCAGGAACAATGCCGCAACCGCTGTAATCGAAAGCCAAAAGCCCGGATCTTGCAGAGCAAAAGCATCAACGATCAGCACTGCAACTGTAACCCGTAGTAATAAACTGAATGGTCTTAATTTCAGGCTTAGCATTAGGTGCAAAAGGACCACCAGAAACATGGCCAGTGCCCTTACAGTTGACACGGGGAAACCTGCCAGTACGGCATAACCTGTCACAACAAATGCAGCTAAAACTAACGACCAGAAGCGGCTGTTAATTTGCTCTCGGGCCTTCAAGCCAACAGGGAAAAAACGAAAACAGAGACGGAAAAATAATACAGCAGAAGCAGCGACCATTCCCAGATGTAAACCTGATATAGCTAAACTGTGTGCAAGACCGGTTTTTTGCCAGCTTTCCCGGGTTTGTGCACTCAATAAACTGCGTTCACCAATAGTTAAAGCAGCTAGTATACCGGGCTCGTTCAGGTCAGCCTGTTGTATCCGATCAAAAACTTTCTGCCGAAGACTGATATCTGAACCAAGCTTAACCCCCTCTTTAATACTTCCTATTGCCTGTATGTTATTGCGCAGCAAGTACTGTCTATATCGAAAGCTTCCATGGTTACGATAGTCGGTCGCTTCCTTTAAACGCACAGCCAGTTGCCAGGTTTCTCCCGCTTTAGGGGCTTGTTTAAGGTTTGCCCGGTACCAGTTCAGTCGGACTCTGGGCTGTTTCCACAATGGCAATGCGTTGTCTGCCAACCGCTTAACCCTCCCCGTTACCCGCAAGTGGTAGGGGTAACTACGGGATATTTCATCCACAAGGATATTGAGCTTAACTTCAGAATTGAGAGAAGACGCTGGTATTGCCCGTACATTTTGCCAATAAAGGTTGGCATTAGCCCATAAAATACCGCAAAATAACGCCATCAGTAGTCGTACGGTCGATCGCCGTTTTGCTTTTTTCGGGCAAGCGCCCATGCGGGTGAAGGCTATCGCCAAAAGTAGTAATGCGATAGTTGAAACAATCAGCCAGAATTTAATGTCATAGTGCATGAAGGCGAACAAAATTCCGCCTGAAAACACGAGTAACCAGCGATCCATCGTTGCTCCTTCCTTGGGGCAGTAACAGGATAGGTAATAAACGTCACATTATGGCCAGACGCTTCATTAAACGCTTAATGCCTGATCACCAAAAAGTGCGTGAGTCAAAAGCGATTCGCTTATTTGGCAGCCTTTTGCATGACGCAAACTTGTGGCACCTGAACAGACGTTCGGCGTCAGGAGCCTTTGCGGTAGGCTTATTCTGCGCCTTTATACCTGTTCCTTTTCAAATGTTGTTAGCGGCAGCATCGGCCATTCCTTTTCGCGTTAATCTGCCACTTTCAGTTGGCCTGGTATGGGTCTCCAACCCTATTACCATGCCGCCCATGTTTTACCTTTGCTACTTGGTGGGTAATGCCCTGTTAGCAGAACCACCACAACCCTTTGCTTTTGAAGCCAGTTGGGAATGGTTAATGCACAGTATTTCAACGATAGGTCCGGCTTTCTTGCTTGGCTGTTTAGTTTTAGGAACCTTGTCCAGCTTTATTGGCTACATTGGTATTCGTTTGCTGTGGCGCCAGTCTGTGGTCAAAGCCTGGCGCCGCCGTAACCCTTAAACTTAGCTTTGGTGTAAAGCTTTAGCCGGTTCAACTTTCACTGCTCTCCAGGCCGGATAAAGAGTCGCCAGCAGGCTCATTAGCAGCGCTACACCAGCCACCAGAAGAACATCCGCCCAAATCCATTCAGAAGGCACTTCACCGACAAAATAAATATCACTGGAAAGCACATCAAAATTAAACCAAGTTTCCAGTGCCAACATAATATTGGGTAAAAACTGCGCCAGCAATATTCCACAGACACAGCCTATAACAACGCCGTACAACCCGTTCATAAAACCTTGCAGAACAAAAGACTGTAATAAGGTCTTGTCTTTCATTCCCAGGGTTTTCAGCATCGCAATTTGGCTGCGTTTTTTAGCGACCGTCATAATCAGCGTCGACACAATGTTAAAACAGGCAACCGCCATAACCAGAATGAGAACCAGATAAACCACCCAGCGCACAAGTTCAATATCCCGATACAAGTGACCGTGGCTTCGTGTCCAGTCGTCAAGGTACACCAATTCTGGCAGTTCATTACCCACTTCTCTGGCTACAGCCGGGGCAGAAAACACATCTTTTACCCGCAACCTGACAGAACTGACATTGCGGGCAAAATCCAGTTCATTCATAGCTGTATCGAGTGAAACGTAAGCGTTGTGGTAATCGATTTGCCCGCCAAACCGAAAAAGCCCCGTTACTTGCAGTCTGACACGATCAGGAGAGCGAAAACCTTGTTCGGATTTTTCAGGGGTTAACACCGAAACTGAGTCACCCACCTTTAGCTCCAGCTTTTCTGCTAACCCGGCACCTAGCAGCAAACCGCCCTTTTGCTGCCAGCGCTGCCAGTCGTCCTTACTGACGTAGTCTGATAAAGAAGAAACCTTTTGCTCCTGCTCTGCCGATACACCCCGAACCTGAATACCATGAAATGTCGACTGGGTTTGTACCATCACAGTGGAATTGATGCCCGGCGCGGTAGCAACTACCTGAGGGTGTCGCTCAGCAATTTCTGCCACTAACTCCCAGTCATCCAGATGCCCCTCAACCGCACTGTATTCAACCTGAGGCACAACCGCTAACAACTTATTCTGTAACACCTGGTTAAAGCCATTCATCATCGACAGTGCTGCAATTAATACCGCGCATCCAAGAGCAATACCAATAGTTGATGACGCCGATATAAACGATAAGAAACCTTGTTTCGTTGTTCCCTGACGAAAGCGACGGGCAATTAACCAGGCAAGCCGCATTAGTCGTGTTCCTTATGCAAAACGCCGTTCTTCAAGACTTCAACCCGCTGCAATTGCTCTGCCAGATGCAAATCATGGGTTACCACAATAAAAGCGGTATTCATTTCTTTATTCAGCTCCAGCATTAATTGGTAAATACTCTCTGCGGCCTCACCATCCAGGTTACCGGTAGGCTCGTCAGCAAGCACAATTTGCGGTTTATTCACAAAAGCCCGGGCAATAGCAACCCGTTGACGCTCTCCTCCCGACAGCTGCGCAGGCCGATGAGATAATCTATGCTCTAAACCTACTCTGGTCAGTAATTGCTTTGCCTGTTGCTTTGCCTCGGACGGGCTTTTACCAGCTATCATTTGCGGCATTGCGACATTTTCTAATGCTGAAAACTCTGGCAACAAATGATGGAACTGATACACAAACCCAAGGTTTTGGTTACGCCATTGCGCCAGTTTGTCGGCTTTCCAGTGAGTCATTTCATCGGTTTTATAAAATAATTGTCCGCCGGAAGCTTTATCCAAACCGCCCAACAAGTGCAGCAAAGTACTTTTCCCCGACCCGGAGGTTCCGACTACAGCCACCATCTCGCCGGCCTGAAGGCTAAAGTCTATATCTTTTAGAACGGTCACTTCATTGTTACCGTCCTGATACGATTTACTCAGTTTTGAGCAACGCAACAGCGCGTCAGTCATAGCGTAATGCCTCCGATGGTTGAACATGAGCTGCCTGTGAGGCCGGGTATAAAGTTGCCACCAGAGTTAACAGAATTGCAGCAACAGCCGTAGCAGTAACTTGAAAAAGGTTAATGATAATAGGTAAGCCTTCCTCAGTACCTGAAACTATTTGAGCACCAAATAAGTCCAGAATGCCATTTAGATACCAACTCAGAAGAAGCCCTAAAATAACACCTAACAAAGACCCAAGAACGCCATTGTAGAGCCCCTGGAGTAAGAACACAGTACGAATCCGGCCGTTAGATAAACCCAGAGTTTGCAGTATGGCAATGTCATGGCGCTTATCATTTATTACCATAACCAAAGCAGACAGTGTGTTAAATGCAGCCACGGCGATGATCAGAGCCAGCATTAGCCACATCATGCGTTTTTCCATACCAACAGCCTCAAACAACTGCCCATAGTTTTGGCGCCAGTCATCAATGCTTAAGTCGGTTTGATCACGCAGGGTTTGAGCAACTTGCGGGGCGTCAAAGGCATCATTTAGAAATAACTGCAGCCCGGTCACTTTTCCTTCGGGAAGACGGATTAAACGAGCCAGGTCGTCACCGTGAGCGAATACAACCGACTCATCAACTTCCGAGCCCATAGCGAATAAACCACTGACGACAAACCGACGTTGCGAAGGAACCAGTCCAAAGGGAGTGTAAACGCCGCCCTGAGCGGCTATAACTCTGACAGTGTCACCTGGAGCGATACCTTGTTTTTGTGCCAGCCGCTGACCAATAACCAAATGATAGCTTCCGGGCTCCAGGCTTTCCCAGTTGCCGGCAACCATTTTATCGGAAAGTGAAGGCGGTAATGCCCCCTTGTCTGGGTAGACGCCCTGTATGTTGGCAACGGACATTTTATCCGATATCTGCAGTATGCCCTGCGTTTGTACAAAAGGGACAGACCCCTTTATTGCCGCCAGCTCTGGCAACCGCTGTTGCACCTTCTGCCAATGGCTTAACTGCGTGCTGCTGTCAGGATCCGTTATAGTAACTTGAGGCACCGCGCCTAAAATGCGGTCCTTTAACTGGCCTTCAAAGCCATTCATAACCGACATAACAACCACCAACGCCATTACGCCCAGCGCAATACCGGCAAAGGCAAAGCGATTAATGAACGCAGTAAAGGCAGAGCCCTGCCTTGCCCGGCTGTAACGCAGGCCAATAAACAGCACAACCGGCTGAAACATATACCCTCAATTATTTGATGGTTGCTAATTCATAACGAGCAAGGATAATGAGTTGTATTGAGCCTGACAACTAAAAGCCGAAACAATGACGCAATCGCAGACATCAATGACATCGCCAATAGGAGATTTCTTCACAGTAAGAGATCGCTTCCCGGTCAATTTAATTGCGCTGGACTTGGCCGACAACATCCCGGATGAAGACGCGTTTATTGCTGAAATTCCGGAGCTGTTTACTATTGCGTCCAGTATGGCTGAAAGTGATCAGCAACAACTGCAAAGTATTAAAGTTGAACAGTCGTCAGGCAGCGCTCTGGTTGCTTTTCTTGAGCAGCAACACAAGCGTATGAACATATTGTTGGGTTACATGCTCCGCAATGAGGATGATCCCGAGTACCGATTTGAGGGCGTTGAGTACGGCGGTGGCGGCATTCGTATTCTAAATGACTCGCCATTAACAGAGGGCCAGACGTTCCAGGCTAAACTGTTTTTCAAAGAAGAAGCTCTGGCAATTTATTGCTACCTGACGGCCGAAAACTCAGAACCAGAAGAAAATGCTGAGACTTACCTTTGCACTCTTAGCTTTGCTCAAATTCGCGAGGAAGATCAGGAACTCTTGATTCGAGCCAGCCTCCATGCCCAAAGCCGCCAGCTTAAAGAGCGCTCAAAACAGCGCCGGGAACAAAAAGAAAGCGACACCTCGTCATCCAAATCCTGATTGATTTCGGTATAATAGCGACGTTTTTCCAAACCAATTGAGTATTCATGACTAAGGCATCTGTATTAAGACCCCCTTTTCCCCCGGCAGCGACTAACGATCTCACCTGGCAGGAGCTGCACGGCAGTGCGCCTGCATTGGCGATAGCAAAGTTAATTGATGCGACACCCGGCCGGGTGCTAATCGTTACAGCAGATGCTAATCAGGCCTATCGGTTAGAACAAGAAGTTAAATATTTTGCCGGTGAGCACACGGAATACCATGACGACATTACGCTTTTCCCTGACTGGGAAACGCTTCCTTACGACAGTTTCTCTCCGCATCAGGACATTATATCTGATCGCTTACGTGTCTTAGCGCGCCTTCCCGAAGCTAAGCGTGGTGCACTGATTGTCAGCATTAATACCTTGCTCCACCGCATTGCGCCAACATCTTTTGTTCAGGGGCAGGCACTACAAATTGAGAAAGGCCAGCAACTCGACAGCCTGAAGTTGCGACAGCAGTTGGAAAATGCAGGTTACCGCTACGTAAACCAGGTTATGGAGCATGGTGAATTCAGTGCTCGGGGGTCGATCTTAGATCTTTACCCTATGGGCAGTCAGACCCCATACCGGCTCGACTTTTTCGATGACGAAGTTGATAGTATCAGGCCTTTTGACCCGGAAACTCAGCTTTCGAAAGACCCTATAGAGGGCATTAATTTACTGCCCGCGCATGAGTTCCCGTTAACTCAAACGGCAATTGAGCGCTTCCGCGCAAACTACCGCGAACACTTCGACGCAAGTACTGAGCGCGAATCGGTCTATCAGCAAGTCAGCAAAGGCCAGTTACCCGGCGGTATTGAATACTATCTTCCGCTATTTTTTGAAGAAACGGCCAGCTTGTTTGATTACCTTCCGGACGACACCGTACTGGTTACCTTCGGTAACATTCAGGCCAGTCTGGAGCGCCTTTGGCAGGATATCAATCATCGCTACGATCAACGCCAGTTCGACCCCTTACGGCCATTACTACACCCCAATGAATTGTTTCTTCCGGTCGACAATATTCACGCCGGTTTCAAGCAATACCGTCGGGTGAGAGCCAACGTACCGGCGGAAATGGCACAACCCGGCCCGACGCCGTTTCTGACGGAAGCCGTCACAGAGATAGCAGCAGATCATCAGCAAAAACAGCCTTTTGCCAAACTAAAAGCCAGGTTAGAACAGGCTTTGGCAAATAACGACAAGGTGCTGCTTTCCGCTGAAAGCGCAGGTCGTCGTGAAGCTCTGCGTGAAATTGTCAGCAAGCTCGGGGTTCCCGTTACGCTTTGCTCAGGCCTGGAAGAGTGTCCGACCAAACAAGTCGGTTTAATTATCAGCCCCATTATTAATTCGTTTTATTTACCCGATGCCAAACTCTGGTTTATTACTGAAACTGAGTTGTTTGGTAACCGCGTCGTACAAAGCCGCCGGCGTCAGCAAAAAGCGACTGTCAGCGCCGATACGCTGATTCGCAACTTAGCAGAACTCCAAGCCGGCCAGCCGGTTGTTCACCTGGATCATGGCGTAGGTCGCTATCAGGGGCTGACGACTCTGGATGCCGGTAATGTCACTACGGAATTTGTCACCATTGAATACGCTGGTGGCGCCAAACTTTATGTTCCGGTCGCTAACCTGAATGTTTTAAGCCGCTACAGTGGTGGGGAAGAAAGTCATGCTCCACTAAACAAACTGGGGAATGACAGCTGGGAAAAAGCCAAAAAGCGCGCCGCGGAAAAAGTGCGGGACGTTGCTGCTGAACTGCTCGACATTTACGCCCGCCGTGAAGCAAAACCTGGCTATGCATTTAATATTAACGACGAAGATTACCAACGTTTTGCCGCCGGTTTCCCATTTGAAGAAACCATTGACCAACAGGCCGCAATTGATGCTGTGAAGCAGGATATGCAACAACCTCGTGCAATGGACAGACTGGTGTGTGGCGACGTGGGCTTTGGTAAAACCGAAGTGGCCATGCGTGCGGCCTTTATCGCGGTTAATGAAGGCAAGCAAGTCATGGTGCTGGTTCCGACCACCCTGCTTGCCCAGCAACATTATGAAAACTTCAGCGACCGTTTTGCTGATCAGGCCATTCGGGTTGAAGTACTGTCACGCTTTAAAACCGCCAAGCAGTCAAAAGGCATTCTTGAAGACTTATCCAGCGGCAAAGTCGATATTGTTATTGGTACGCACAAGTTGCTGCAAGACAACGTCAAGTGTCATGACTTAGGCTTGCTCATTGTCGACGAAGAACACCGCTTTGGCGTGCGTCAAAAAGACACCATTAAACGCCTGCGCGCTGACGTAGATATTTTGACGCTAACAGCAACACCGATTCCGCGTACCCTGAATATGGCCATGAACAACATTCGTGACCTGTCAATTATAGCCACGCCACCAGCTAAACGACTGGCGGTAAAAACCTTTGTCCGCGAATACGACGAGCCAACGATTCGTGAGGCAATATTGCGTGAGATTCTGCGCGGTGGTCAGGTCTATTTCTTACATAACAATGTCGACACCATTGAAAAAACCGCGGCCGATATTCAAGCTCTGGTTCCGGAAGCGCGTGTTGTGGTTGCTCATGGACAAATGCGTGAACGTGATCTTGAACGGATCATGTCGGACTTCTACCATCAGCGCTTTAATGTTCTGGTCTGTACCACCATTATTGAAACCGGTATCGACATACCCAGCGCCAACACCATTATTATGGACCGAGCGGATCATCTCGGTCTGGCGCAGATGCATCAGCTGCGGGGCCGCGTCGGACGCTCCCACCATCAGGCTTATGCGTATTTGCTGACGCCACACCCCAAACGCATGACAAAAGATGCGCATAAAAGACTTGAAGCTATTTCTCAGCTTGAAGATCTGGGTGCCGGCTTTATGCTCGCAACTCACGACTTAGAAATTCGTGGTGCCGGTGAGCTGCTTGGTGACGATCAAAGCGGCCAGATTGAAAGCATTGGCTTTACTTTGTATATGGACATGCTGGAACAAGCGGTTAAAGCCTTAAAAGAAGGTAAAGAACCCGCCCTTGCGCAACTGCTGCATGAACGCGCTGAAATTGATTTAAAACTTCCGGCTCTTTTACCTGAGGCTTACATACCAGACGTTAATAACCGTTTAAGTTTGTACAAACGAATAGCCAACTGTGAGACCAGCAAAGAACTGGATGACCTCCAGGTTGAATTAATTGACCGTTTTGGGTTATTACCGGACGCAGCCAAGAACTTGATGCGCCAAACACAACTGCGTAATAATGCCGAACAACTGGGTATACGTAAAATTGATATTGGTAATCAGGGCGGCATTATTGAGTTTGCCGACGATACAAAAATTAACCCGGAAATTATTATAGGCTTGATTCAGAAAGCGCCCAATTACTACAAACTGGATGGGCCGAACCGTTTACGTTTAAGTCAGTCACTGGAAGATACTCAAAGTCGGTTAAAACTGGTAGAGTCTCTGTTAGAAGAATTTGCAGAACAATCTCAGGCGGCGTAACACAGGAGTGAAGGAATGGCGCTGGTGCATCGTGGATTAAAATCGGTACTGGGTTTAACAGCAGCATTAATGGCATTAGTGTCTGTTGATGCAGTGGCTCAGTCAGATAAAGACTACTGGCGCTGGTTTGAAGTTGAAGTTCTGGTTTTTAAACAGACCATCACCGACCAGTCCGGTGAGACCTTTCCTTTGACCATGCAGCCAATAGCTATTAACCAAAGTCAGGATTTACTGACCACTTACCATAGCTTACAGAACCGCCGTCTTCGCAGCGCTTTACCCGTTTGTGAGCCACTTTCAGAAAGTCAGTGGCAAATTGATATTGCTTGCCAGTACGAAAACGAAGACCAGTGGATACCGATTGCCGGAAACCCTTTAGCCCCCGCTCATTCGTTGTCAGAGCTTAACAAAACAGAGGTTGTAATTGACGGCTCTGGTGGTGACATGGAGACAGCTTCACAGCCTTTTTTAATGCCAAAAGACGTTTTAGAGCTAACACCTGTTAGCGAAGAGCTGGAACGCAAAGGTCAAGGTAAGCCGTTGTTACACCTGGCCTGGCGCCAACCCGTTTTTAAACGGGGCGAAAGTCGTAAGTTTCGACTCTATGGTGGTAAAAACTACAGCGAAGCGTTTTTCTACAATGGTTTTTCCAGAGAACAAGAAGAGCTTACTACGCCATTATCAAACGCCGGTCAGCAACAGCGAATGGACAATATTGAGTACCTTCTGTCGGCTATAGAACAAGGCTCAGAACCCTTTAGTCAATTGAACGAGAGAACACCGGTGCGTCCTCCTTTAGTCGCCGCAGGCCACCCCAGCCTGGCGTGGGAGTT
This sequence comes from Pseudomonadota bacterium, assembly GCA_051747845.1. Lineage (GTDB taxonomy): Bacteria > Pseudomonadota > Gammaproteobacteria > Enterobacterales > Alteromonadaceae > Idiomarina. Next base: position 11,711 of record JBNJGQ010000023.1, on the reverse strand, counting down.
CGATGGACTCATCGATATTTTCCTGGTTGGTAATTATCTCCATATTGATGGCGAATTTAATTTGCGTGAGAAAGACAACATAGAACAGCTCGCCAATGATATCGAAACGCAGGCATCGCTGGCCTTAAACAATGCGAACGAACAAACGCCGTATCTACGTAGTTTCTATTTCTCACAGTTAAGACGGGTTATCAGTCACGAAACGCACTACTTTGACCACCCTAAGCTGGGTGTTGTGGTTCAAATCCGCCGTACTGACCTGTCAGCTCCAAGATACTAGTTGGTTTCGGGGAAACTATGGAAAAGTATGAAGAGTTACTGCTGGCACTTCGAAAAGTCATTCGTGCAATCGACTTGTATTCTAAGCAACTCAACAAATATTCCGGATTAACAGGGCCGCAGCTGCTCATTTTGCGTGAGATTAATGCTGCAAATGGCATTACGGCCAGTAAAGTTGCACAGAATATCAATTTAAGTCCCGCTACTGTTTCTAATGTTATCGAACGTCTGGAGCACCGTAACCTCATCCACAGACACCGAAGCGAACAGGATAAACGCCGGGTTTCTCTGTACCTTACTGAGCAGGGCTTAAGTCTCCTGGAGAAAGCACCTCAACCTCTTCAGGAAGATTTTATTGAGAAATTTCAGGCATTAGACGAGTGGGAGCAATCATTATTACTTTCATCAATGCAACGAATTGCCAATATGATGGACGCAGAACGTCTTGACGCAGCGCCCGTGCTCGAAGTTGGAAGCTATCACAAACTGGATAATTAAAATGAACAAACAACTATTTACTCTGCTACCGATTCTTTTTTTCTCGGGCGCAGCGGTCGCTGATATTTGTGACAATGAAAATAAGGTTACCCCTATAGCCCAAATTCAAGGGGAAAATGAACAGTCCAGTATGATAGGCCAACAAGTCACTGTGCGCGGCATTGTCACCGCCAGTTGGCAAACTGATGAAGAGCTTAGCGGCTTTTTTATACACAGTTTTGCTGAAGACATGGATGATAACCCGACTACCTCCGAAGGCTTGTTTGCCGTTACAGAAAAGCATCATTCCAGTGTCGATATCGGTGAGCAAGTACAACTAACCGGTAAAGTTGAGGAGCGCTCGCAGTTAACGTCTTTGGTTGATATATCGAGCATAACAACTTGTGGTGACGCCGAGTCACTCCCCGGCGTAACCGACTTAAAACTGCCAGTTCAATCTCTCACTGAGTTAGAAGCTTTGGAGGGGATGCCGGTAAAGTTATCTGCCTCCGAAGCTAATGAGTTGACAATATCAGGGCATTATAACTATCCACGCCATGGCTATTTTGACGTGTCTTCTGGTCGTTTATGGACACCAACACAAATCGTTATGCCAGGCCAGGACGCTAAACGTCAAGCTGAAGAAAACCAATTGAATCGACTTCAGGTTGACGATAACAGCAATGTTGTTGAACCAAGCCCTTTACCTTTTTCAAACCTTTGGCATGGCAAACAAAACAGTTTACGTTCGGGAGCCACTATAACCAGCTTTGGCGGTATCGTCAGTCAGTTCAATAATGCTTACAGAATTCAACCAACCGAAGATTTAACATTAGAGAGCCCATCAAAACAGCCAAAATTACCTGAAAAAGCCAACAGTGCTGTGCGAATTGCGAGCTTCAACGTTCTCAATTTCTTTAACGGAAATGGTTCAGGACAAGGCTTCCCCACACCAAGAGGTGCGGACAATACGGAGCAAATGAAACGTCAGTTACAAAAAATTGTTGCCGCATTAACCGCTCTTGATGCTGATGTTGTCGGTTTAATGGAAATTGAAAACGACGGTTTTGGTGAGCACAGCGCTATATCTCAGTTGGTCGAGGCACTGGAAAAAGCTTCCGGCAAAGAGTACGAAGTTGCTGAACCTCGGGCTGAAAAAATTGGTACTGATCAAATTACCGTTGGTATTATTTATCAACCCAAACGGGTTAAGCCAAGTTCACACGCACTCTTCACTCGCCAGGGCCCATTTTCATGGGGCAGCAGACCACCACTAGCACAGCGTTTTATTGATAGAAACACAGATAGCGAGTTCAGCGTCGTCGTTAATCACTTTAAATCGAAAGGCAGCTGCCCGGAAGACTCTGACAGTCCTAATAGCAATAAGAACGATGGCCAGGCCTGTTGGAATGACTTACGTCTTAAATCATCCCAGCAGCTGCTGGAATGGATTTCTGAAGAGTCATTAGCAAGCCCGGTGTTATTAGGCGACTTCAACGCTTATTACCATGAAGACCCTATTCGCTATTTTAGTGAAAATAACTTCTATAACCCTTCGGATGCTACGGACTATTCTTATGTATATGACAGTCAGGCAGGCTCCTTAGATCATATCTTTGTAGCCAATTCGCTGGAAAATAATATTGAGGGAGTTTACCACTTACCTTTTAACGCAGATGAACCATGGGTTTACGACTATCGCGATGACACGTACTTTTCTGACGGCCCCTTCCGCTCTTCAGACCATGATCCTCTGGTGCTTGATTTGCGTTTTTCCGGATCGGGCATGTAGGCGTTATCAGTTCCAAAATGAACTTCAAATTCAATACCAACTAACCACTGGCCGCGACGCTGCTCTGTAACTTCGCTGCGAGGCCAGTGGTAACCTATCCAGGCTTCAGCAAAAAACCACTCACGCAAATAGCGTTGGCGATTTAGAAAACGTACGCCATAGTCCTGAATAGGCACAGCATGATCAGTATTCCCCTCTATCCAGGTTTCAGTTGCCCAGGCTTTATCATCACCATAAAGGTGGTACAGACGACCGGTACTGCTCCAGCGCAGTCCATGAGTTTCTTCGGCGAAGGTTCCTATCGAAGCCCAGCGAACAAGCCAGGTATCGGTTAACGTGGCTTCGTAATCGACCCGTTGTGCAACACCGAAACCGTCACTGTCTCTCCAGAAAGCGGACGACTGAGTACGAACCTGTTGGTTATCAGAAAAAACAAAACCGGTCATATAGCGCGCACGGGCGTAGGTATCAAAGCGCAAACCTCCGCGAATACCAATACTGTATGAAACCCTATGAGCTTCATTAATTTCCGGGTCAAAGCCCAGACCGACCAGCCACTCTTCATCAGACTGTGGAGACCGGATAACAGAAGGTCTGCCTGCCGAGTCATCATCCAGGAATTCATTCTCGTCGACTCGGCCAATAAAGGCTGAAAAATTTTCTTTTAGTTTGGGCAGGGCTACACGCGCTCTAAAGCGTGACTTCACTTCAAAGCCTTCGTATTGATCCCACTGAGGAGCGACCGACAGACGTCCATACGAACGTTCATAGCGACCAATGCTTTCATCACCAAATAATCCGTCAAACCAGCGCGCAGTGGCATCGACAGATGAGCCAAGTCCGCTGCGAAATTCGTCCAGCCACATGTCCTCATCTTCTCCGGACTGCTGAACAGCAACGGTAGATTGACAGCTAAGGCTAAAAATAAAAACGAACCAAGTAATCTTTTTCATATTGAATAGTCTATAACTACATACCGCCTGAAGTTGGAGAATACAATGTCACTTCGCCTAATAATTGTTATTACTGGTTTGTTACTATCTTGTTTCAGCATGGCACAGAATAATGAGCCAACAAAGCAAAAAAATGAAAAAATTGCGACTTTTGCCGGTGGCTGTTTTTGGTGTGTCGAAGAGGCCTTCGAAAAAATCCCCGGTGTTCGTGAAGTTGTGTCCGGATACAGTGGAGGCGATGAAGCTAACCCAACTTATGAGCAAGTTGCCGGCGGACAAACAGAACACACCGAAGCAGCACAAATCTATTATAACCCGGATATTATAAGCTATGCTGCTCTACTGCAGAAGCTCTGGCGTATTAGTGACCCTACAGATAACCAGGGACAGTTCGTTGATCGCGGCAAACAGTACCGCCCTGCTGTCTTCTATCATAACGACGAACAAAAACGCATCGCTATGCAGTCACGTGAGTGGCTCGATAAAAACGGTCCGTTTCCGGACCCTGTAGTTATTGAGGTAACCCCTTTTAAAAGCTTCTATCAAGCGGAAGAGTATCATCAGAATTACTACGACAAGAATCCGGTTCGTTATCGTATTTATACCTATAACTCGGGACGCTATAACTTTGTAGAAAAACACTGGGGAGACACCTCTGACGTTGATTACCAGCAGTTCACCAACGACAACCCAACCGGCGAGCGTGAAAACACCCAGCAAAGTTACACTAAGCCCAGTGAAAGTGAATTAAAAGATCGTTTAACAGACATTCAATACGCAGTTACTCAAGAAGACGCCACCGAACCGGCTTTCGATAACCCTTACTGGGATAACGAGCGACAAGGCATTTATGTTGATGTTGTCAGTGGTGAACCACTTTTTTCTTCAGCGGATAAATATGAATCGGGCACTGGCTGGCCAAGTTTCACCAAGCCAATAACGCCGAACGCAGTTGTTGAAAAAGAAGATAGTAGCTGGTTTTACACGCGTACTGAAATTCGCAGTCGCAAAGCAGACTCACACATTGGTCATGTATTTACAGATGGCCCGGATCCAACCGGACTGAGATACTGCATGAATTCGGCAGCGCTACGTTTTATTCCTTTAGAAGATATGGAAGAAGAAGGTTACGGTGACTACATTCCTGCAGTCACCGTAGACTAAAAGCTGATAATTAAGCAGTCCAGCCGAGTTCTCTGGCTCGCTGTTCTGCTTGCTTAGGTACGTCAGTCGCCACAAAGTGGTGGTGCAGTACCTGAACACCCAGCATGTGATTTATAACCGCATCAAGCTGTACACGCTCTTCATTCTGGACGTTTTCATCCTGATGGCGCTCAAAGGTTTTTACCACTTCGTTGTAATCGAGCAAGCCTGCCGACTTGACCGCACCTTCACTCAAAAATTGTTCAGCCAGCTTTTCTACCGCTTTCCATTTTTCTGGGTCCGTATGCGCAGGCGGTGCCATAAAGGCAAACTTTTCGCGTTTATACAGTGTCTCCGGCAATAAGCCTTTCATTGCTTCGCGCAGTACATACTTCTCTTTGTTGCCTTTAATGCGCAAGTGAGGAGGAACGGTAAACGCATATTCCGCTAAGTGATGGTCAAGAAACGCAGGTCGCGCTTCCATAGAGTTTGCCATATCCACACGATCGCCGCCCCAGGTCAGTATCTGCCCTTCCAGCATGGTTTTTATCCATACATACTGGGCTCTATCGAGCGGATGACGGCCATCGAGCATCTTCTTATCCAACGTATCGGCTATCGCCTTGCTGGGATCATAGCCCTCAACTTGCTCACGCTTATTCTCTGACATGAGCGGCAAGGCAACCGATGAGCACGACAGCCACGGCTGCACACAGCTGGGAGTAAAGCCCATTTTCTGGTTAAAAGCGTCGCTGACAAACTCTTCGCGAGCCAACATAGCGCCTTTAAAGAGCTTATTATTCTTTTCCAGCAACTCCTGCCATTCAACCCGCTCAACTTCTGGCAAGTGATCTAAGCCATGCAAAAACATATCTTTACGAAACGCAGGGTAGCCAGCAAAGAGCTCATCTGAGCCTTCGCCCGTCATCACCACTTTATAGCCCGCTTCATGTACCTCTTTACTCATAAGGTACTTAGCAACCCCCAGAGTATTGTAAATGGTTCGTTCGGTGTGCCACAGCGTTTTCACAAAGTGATCATAAAGGTCATCGGCTTTCAGGCGCATAATATGGTGGTCGGCCTGAGTGGCCTCGGCCATTTCCTCTGCTATAGGCGTTTCATCGTAGTCAGCGGAGTCAAAGCCTATGGTAAAAGCTTTTACTGACGTTTGGGTTGATGCCGACGCCAGACCAAGAATTGCGCACGAATCAATACCACCGGACAGATAGCACCCAACAGGTACGTCGGCTGTCATCCGGTGCTGAACAGCTTCCAGTAATTTAGCACGAACACCTTCTATATAAGCTTCTTCATCGACATCGGCACCTGGGTAGCTTTCTTCAGGCGGAAAGTCGACATCCCAGTACTTATGCTCGGTCGCAACCACCTTGCCGTTTTTGCGCTGTAGCTTAACCACATAACCGGGTTGAACCTGATTAATACCTTCAAAAGCAGTAGAGCCTGGCACCATGACCTGAATTAACTGGTGGTATAAACCTTCGGCTGAAAACTCTCGCTTAACATCGGGGTGAGAAAACAACACTTTCAGTTCAGATCCAAACACAACTCCATGTTCTGTTTCTGTCCAATACAGAGGCTTAATTCCAAAACGGTCACGTACCAAGTAAAGGCTTTCGTCTTGGGCATCAAACAAACCAAAAGCGAACTCTCCCCGAAGCTCTTTTAGTGTGTCCTCCAGGCCATAACGCTCAAATAAATGCAGAACAATCTCAGAGTCACTTTTACTGTTAAAGCGCGCGCCACGAGCGGTTAAGTCCGCACGAATGCGTTTAAAATCGTAAAACTCACCGTTGTGAGTCAGCATCAGTCGTTTGTCGGCTGACAAAAACGGCTGACGACCTCTTTTTTCGTCCAGGTCAATAATGGATAAACGGGCGTGACTGAATCCCACGCCATAATCTTGTTGTACTTCGTAACCAAACCCATCAGGACCGCGATGATGCATTATCGCGGCCATATTCACTAGGGTTTGAGGTTCAATCGCTCTTTCCGTTTGATGATGAAAAACGCCAGCAATTCCGCACATTCTTTGCTTTTCCTCGTATCAGACGACATCAATGACGCGCTCAGCTCGCTGCACCATACAGGTCAAAAGCGCCATACGTAAAAACACCGCTCCCCGGGCCTGGCTGAAATACCAGTTATGGGGCGTGGAGTCGAGATCGGTCGATAATTCCTGACCGCGTGCTAATGGGTGTAAAATAATGGCGCTGTCTTTTAGCGGTGACTGCGTCGTTAAATGAAATTCACTACCGTAAGTACTAAAAGTATCACCTTCCCATGAAATGGCGTTGATATAAACCACATCGAGTTCTGGTAATACCTGCTCTAAATCCCGAGTGGTACGTATTCTAATTCCGGCCTGCTCAATCTGCTCTCTTTGCTCTTCTCCGAACAACTGAGTAGACGATTCCTCGTCATGAATAATAACAATTTCATCAATGGCTTTAGGAAACTTCACCAGGCATTTTATAAAGCTACGAACCGTTCTCATTTTATCCGGCACCCCAATAATGCCGATTTTTATCGGGGCTTTATCGGCTTCATCAGTCACCAGATCAGGGCGCCACTTAAACAGTGCGTACATATCGGCTAACGCTTGGGTTGGATGCTCGTCTGAGCCGTTGCCCGCATTAATAATGGGAATGCGCAACGAATCGATCATCTCTTCCAATGAGGTTTCGTTGTTGTCACGCAAAACCACACAGTCGCCATAGTTATTGAACATTTCAGCAACATCGGACAAGCACTCACCTTTGGCTATGCCGGTGGTAGAACGGTCAGTAATTGACATGATGTCGCCGCCCAGACGGTGCCAGGCACTTTCAAATGATAAACGTGTGCGGGTGCTGGGTTCATAAAACGCGCTAATCAAAATTTTACCTTGTAACGAGGTACTAAAGCGACGAGGATTGGCCTCGTACTTTGCTGCAAGTCGAAATAACTGCAACATACCCAGCTGAGAAAACTGGTCAGCAGATACCACATGCTGGTTTGATAGTTTCAGCAGGTAATCACCATCTTCCTGAATTGCTTTCAATAACGCCTTTGGGTGAGCATCGCCGCACACATCGGGGCGGTCTCTCTCAAAGGAGACATCCTTTATAGTCATACAATTACCATATGGTTTTAGAAATAAAATCTTTAATAAAAAGGCCCAGTAACAATACCGGGGCCGCACAGGTCATAACCAGTGCCAGAGAAATCATCCATTCAAAAGCGACTTCACTAATCAGCATGAACTTGTTCCCCTTCATCTAACTGGTTCCAGTCAAACTTTTTATCGCTACGGATAATACCGACTAAACAGATCAGCCCGGATACGGCGCATGAAGTTAGCGCCGCCACATAAAACCCGATAGCGAAATAACCCAACATACCAAACAGGGTACCAAATGCCATAGCCGCTGCTGCGTAACCGCCTGTTAATCTGCGCTGGTAAAGCCCAAGCAGTATTGGCCAGATAGTACTGGCAACAAAAGCACCGGCAAAATTAAGTAAAGCACCTAACGTAGCAATACGCGGCAAGCACAGCAACCAGGTCATAACCCCCAACCCCAGAATGCAGCTTCGGTTAAAACGCATTAAGGTTTTGTCACTTGCCTTTGGCTTAAGGCGCTTGTGGAAAATATCCTGTGTCACCAGGTCCGAGGTTGCTGCAAGTAAGGAGTCAAGGCTGGACGCCAGTGCGGAAAAAATGATGATAAAGACGACAATAGCTCCGACTTTTCCGAGTACGGCTGCTGCAACGGTAGGCCCTATCATATCCGGGCTTGGCGGAAATATTCCAAGCTGCGGAGCCGCCAGAGCAATAAAGCCCGTTACAATAGGAATGGGCAACCACAGTAGCCCACCCGTTAAATAGGCTTTGTAGGCAACATTCTTTTTGAAGGAAAGCGCACGTGACCACCAGACATTGGAGTGAAAAATCTCCCCAAGCCCAAAGAAAATATTATTGAACAGAAACATGACGGCTGCAGGAAACAGTAAGTCCAGCAGTTGTGGGTGCTCGGCCGTTAGATTGCTGTGGATACTCTCCAGTCCGACGTTATCAATCAGCCAATAAGCGATAAAGCTGACACCAACAATAATAATCAGAGCCTGGATAAAATCAGTGGCAATAACAGCCCGCATTCCACCAAATAAGGTATAACCGACACAAATGGTCAGTATGGTTGTCATGCCAATGTGATAATCAAGACCGCTTAGCGATTCCAGCAAAATGCCGCCTGCCATGCCCAGACTGATTAACCAGCCGAACGCATACACCACGGAAATAATAATGAAGACAAACCAAGCTAAGTTGCCATAGCGCAGGCGCACAAAGTCGCCGGAGGTGTAGCCATTAGGTAGTAATTCTTTAATTCGCTTGGCCATTGGAGCAAAGAGAATAAGACCCAGGGCTGCAAAGGAATAACCTATCATTCCCCAGATACCAAATTGGTAGGTCAGCTGCGGCGCCACCAGCGTGGTATTACTGGTCACCCAGGTAGCCATAGCGGTTGCAGCGGCGAACGCGAAGCCAACATTACGTCCCGCTAACGCAAAGTCTTCATGGCTACGGTTTTTTCTCCCTAGCCAGTAACCAAAAGCGACCCAAAACACCCCGAACAGGATGATAATTGTAATACCCGTACTCGTCTCTAATGCAAACTCAGTCATGATGCTTATGGTGTTTAGAGTGTATCCATTGACGATGCAGCAACAGCAAAGTTGCTACCAAGGTAATAAAAATAACTAAACCAATAAAAAATAGCGTTAAAGCCTGCCAAAGTGGGTAATGCTTTACTGTAATTTCAATGGTATTACTGAGATAAGTCCGGTTTTCAGCATCTTCCGCTCTGGCCCTCAAATAGTAGGTACCATTGCTAAAGCCGGTTAATGAAATGTCTTTAAAGTCGCCTAAAGCGGGGAACTGCTTCGTGCTTTCCGAGAATTCTGAATCACTGGCAACTTCAATGGTAACTCTGTTAAGCTCGTCATCATCAGTCGTACTAACAGAAACGGTAAAGTACCCTTCTTTAACGACAGAGTCAGGCCCGCTTAGCTTCAGGGGGCTTGCAAGCGTGGTGGCTGGCAATATGCTTAAAAAACATAAAACCAACAATATATAACGATAGTTAAAGCAGTTTTTCTGTGTCGTCATTAAGACTTCTGCTCACCAATATCAGTTGAAATTTTAGGCTATCAGCAGAACTTCGCAATTTCAACTGTTTGAAGCAGTCATCTATTTGATGTTTAAAGCCGTAGTTATCTCAACATATTATTTACGTTTAGCGGTCAATTATTCAATGCAAAAGTATTTATGCAGTTTAGGTTCCAATATAGAACCACAGAGTCACTTCCCTAAGGCCAAGGCAGCCCTCGAAGCTTTATCCGGCAATATAAGCTTTTCACGCAATATTCCTACGCGTCCGGTAAATATGGATACCGACAAAGACTTTTTGAATGCTTTGTTTATTATTCAAACACCGATGGGCGCCGAGCAACTTAAACAGGAATTTAATCGCATTGAAGAAGCTTTGGGCCGTGACCGTTCTGATCCGCAGCGGAGCCTTAAAGATCGCACGATTGATATCGACATTTTGGGGAAAGTGAGTGATAACCCCAAAGTGCCTGATTACTTAACCTCGTTATTAACGGATTTAGGAATTGCCTCATGAAAAAGACAGCACTCGTTACAGGTGCCGGACGCCGCTTTGGCTTTGAGCTATCGAAGGCGTTATTGGCTGAAGGCTATCAACTGTTCGCCCACTACAACAGTTCACGCGACGGGATCAATGAATTAGAATCGCTTGGCGCCATAGCAGTGCAGGCAGACTTTACTGATATCGAAAGTATCCAGGGCATGATAAAAACCATCAGAAAGGCCACTGACTCGATTGAGCTTTTGGTCAATAACGCATCCTGTTTCTTCGATAACGAAACCGTTGATAACGACAATAAAGCGCTTGCTGCAGTGTTTCAGGTACACGGTATAGCACCTTACATGCTTATTAGTGGCCTTCAGCAGCAGCTAAGTCAGTCGGAAAACGGACTGGTCATCAATATAACGGATATTTACGCCGACCGCCCTTCCACCGATTACATTGCTTATTGCGCAGCTAAAGCCGGACTGGCCAATATGACTCAGTCATTTGCTAAAACCTTAGCACCATCGGTAAGGGTAAACGCGATTCAGCCAGGCCCCATTCTCTTTTTACCCGAACATGATAAAGAGCACCGAATGCAGGTTCTGGATGAAACACCATTGCGGGTTGAAGGCGGTTTAGAGCCAATGATAGAAACGGTTCGTTTTCTACGTGATAACCCATTTATTACGGGCGAATCCATTAAAGTCGACGGCGGTCGTGGCTTGATGATATAAAAAAACCCGGCACAACGGCCGGGTTTCAATTCACTATAGCGACTCTTATTTAAGCATTCCGCGCAATACGTAATGTAAAATACCACCACTTTTGTAGTAGCTCATTTCATTACCGGTATCGATACGGCACTTAACCTCAAACTCGACTTCGCTTCCGTCTTTGCGTTTAGCAACAACTTTCAGCATTTGACCGGGTTTAAGACTGTCATCAAGGCCCAGAATCGATATTTGCTCTTCGCCGGTCAGCTTGTGCTCTTTAACACCTTCGCCTTCAGCAAATTGCAGGGGCAGAACACCCATACCCACCAGGTTAGAACGGTGAATACGTTCGTAGCTTTCAGCCAGTACAGCCTTAACACCTAGCAGTGTTGTACCTTTTGCTGCCCAGTCGCGGCTTGAACCTGTACCGTACTCTTTACCAGCTAATACAACCAACGGCGTGTCATTTTCCATATACTTCATGGCGGCATCATAAATAGCCATTTGCTCGCCCGTTGGAATGTACTTGGTGTAACCACCTTCAACATCATCCAGCATCTGGTTTTTGATGCGAATATTAGCGAAGGTACCGCGCATCATGACTTCGTGGTTACCACGACGCGAACCATAAGAGTTAAAGTCTTTAACTTCTACGCCATTTTCCTGCAGATACTTACCTGCCGGTGAATCCGGTTTGATA
>JBNJGQ010000022.1:0-26220 GCA_051747845.1 Pseudomonadota bacterium | reverse complement strand
CCGTTGTAGTCACCGTCGCCTTGCAGCGTCAGAATTTTTTCTGAAAGGCTGTTCATGGCGCTGCGCATTTTGTCCATATCAATAGCGTACTGACCTTGCTCGTTACGTGTGAATGCACCGGCATCTGCAAAGTAGTTGAAACGAATCATATTGGCTTTGCCGTGGGCACTGGAGGCGCCAAAACGCACTGAGCGGAAAATGCTGGCCATAAAGGTGGTGTAATAATCTTCCAGCTCGCCTTCGGCTAAAACGCCTTGCTCAAACAGTTGCGTCACCATGTAAAGCCCCAGAATATCAGCTTTGCCTTCTTCCAGTGCAGAGGCGTGTTCTTTCAACGCTGAGCGTACTGTGCCTTTATCATTCAGCGTGTTTTTAATACCCAGGCCATGCGCTACTTCGTGAAACATCGTGTTGGCAAAAAACGCATTAAACGTAATATTTTCGCGCTGCTCTGGCACAATCAGTTGCTCGGATATAGGCACCAGAATTTTATCGAACTTAGCCTGCATGGCGTTTTTCAGCTGTAAGCGACGAGTGCCTTTTTCTAGTTGAACTTCTTCGTCATTCGGCAGGTTTATAGCAATGGTTTTACTGCCGGCATTAGAGTGACCCGCATAATAAACCGCATCGTAGGCATTCAGTTGGGCATTGGCGCCCGGCATTTCTGCCTTATAAGCAGGCTCAACGGGCAAACCTTCCTGTAACTGCGGCAGATATTGAGCGTATTTGTCCAGGCGTTGGCTCCATGCTTGGTCCTTAATTAAAACGTAGGACTCGAACGCAGTCTTGTAACCAAAAAGGTGGTCTTCGTAGTTTTCGATTGGGCCAATAACCACATCAACATCGTTATCGGTCATTTCCATCCAGGCCATGTCTGACGGCTGGTATTCATTACTTAAAAAAGCCTCGGCGCGTAGACGCAAATATTTAGCGAACGCCTGACTTTCTGCCAGGTCTGCGGCTTCAAGGAGTATGTCCGAAGCTCTGGTTAATGAATCTTTAAAGGCTTCTGAATAGGGTACGGTAATTAATTCACCTTGCTCATCACGGCGCAACAACGTGTATAAACTGTCTTTGTCAGCAAGGTCTGCATTTTCAAATTCAGTTTTGCTCATATCAGCCGGATAAAAATTAGCTCCTTCAGGTTTTTCCTCAAAACCGGTCAAGAAAGGTTTGTTGTTATTGAGGCGATCCCAGGGACCGTAGTTAATGGCGGTAAATTCACGTACGTCACCTTCAACACGGCTAAAAAGGCTCTCTTTATTTCCCGGAAAAGCTTGCTGCCAGAATAGGTTATCCATAATTTCCGACGCATCTATGAGTAAACTGACCATTTTTTTCTGGTCGTCTGACAAGTGCGATAAGTCGGTTTTGAGCTGATAAGGTGTATAAATATCAAGCCGTTGTTCAGCTTCAGCAACTAATTCGTAATTCTCGATTGATTTTTTATCGGTTGGCTCAGGCTCGCTGCAGCCCATTAAAATCAGCGCCAGTGGGGCTAAACTAAACAGTGTTTTTTTCATAATATGACTTTTGTATAAATTGTGTTGTTGGCAAGTTCTGTTAATCTACTTCCAAGCTTTTTCAGAAGCAAGAAAACCATAATAATAAGGACTTAAAATGTCATCGCAAAATGCGTTATACCTGCTAATTGATGAGCGACTCAAACGCGATGAGCTGAAGCTTCCCGGCTTACCTGAAACAGCAGAGCAAGTGCGTAACGCAACCATGGACCCCGATTGTAATTTGCATGACCTAAGCCATATTATTCAACAGGATACGGTGCTGACGGCTCGCCTTATTCGATTGGCAAACAGTGCGTATTTAGGTGGAAGAAGCAAAGCGGAAAGTTTGATGCAGGCGTTAACTCGTATTGGCATGCGGCGTATTCGCACTTTGGCTTTGGCTATGGCTATGGAGCAAGTTTTTAAGCCGGACAATGATATTGTACGGATGTTCTCAGAGCAGTTTGTTACTGAAAGCCGTGAAATAGCCGCAGCTTCGGTCGTTATTACTCAGGATCTTCAACGACGGGGAATTGGTCATCGGTTGCATCAGGATGTGGCGCTGTTAGCCGGTATGGTTTCGCGTATTGGTGTCGCACCAATTTTGCGTATGGCCAACGAGTTTGAAGACAGTTTTGCGAATCCGTCGTTTATTAACGAATGTATTACTCAATTCAGTTCTGCATTAGGCAGTAATATTTTGCGTTACTGGCAGTTCACACCCAACTTGGTGCAAGTGCCGCTGCACTTTTATAAAGGTCGGATGGACTTAGACGATGCGATAACGGTGAACTACTGCGATATTGTCCATTTGGCGAGCTTATTGACCGGTAATGCCAAACCCAATAAAAACAGTGTGACCGTTGTTGAGTATCAAATGCGGGGGGTTATTAAAACGGATGACTTTTGGCAGCAGGAATCTGTTCAGGAATCCTACCGCCAAATGCTGGAGTTACTGTCTTAACCAAAGGCGCGTTTTAAGTCATCAAATAAAAGTCCGGCTTCTGCGCTTACTAAAGCAAAGTCGGCATCAATTTTCTCTTCCGGGCTTGGGTCTACTAAATCATCTTTCGCGTCAAGCAAACGGTCAGTAGGCTTCACTCGTTTAAGGGCCATGTCAGACTCGAGAATAAACTCTAAGTTTTCCTGCCACACCAGACCTAAGCGGGTTACTTGTTTGCCACCGGCTAAATGCGCCTGAATGTCTTCGCGGGTTAAGTCTTCCTGTTTGCAGCGAATGATGCCGCCATCGGCCTGAGGTGAACGCAGCTCGGCTTCGTCACCAAATTCAAAAGGTTCTGGTAAATCAGTAGTTTGCAGCCAGTGAGTCAGGTAGGTTTCAACGGCATCGCCGGGGCTTACCGGACGTACCGGTAAAGAGCCTACGGAAGAGCGCAGTAGCCCTAAAAAGTCTTCGGCTTTATTGGCTGCAGATTCATCAATCGCAATAATTTGGCGGTCGAGGTCAATGTAACCCCAGCTTTGACGAAAACGGCTAAACGCTTGCGGCAAAAGCTGGTGAATTAAATCTTCTTTCAAATTCTGTTTTTCTTTACGTGGTACCGAACGGCCTTCCACTTCACTAATTTGGCGAACTTTTTCATCCAGCTGTGCGTTGACCACTGTGCTTGGCAGTACTTTCTCTTCGCGTTTTGCACACAGCAGCCAGCAGTTACCCAGGCTGTGGGTCAATACTTCGTTGTCCGCACCAAAAGGGGAAGTCCAGCCGAATGAGCTCTGATCGGAGCGTGAACAAGGGTGAAAGCTGTGTTCCGCTAGCTGTTCAGAGAAGTCATCGGGTAATGAAAAGGTTTCGCTGAATTGGTAAAACCGAAGATTTTTAAACCACATAGATAAGCTGTTCCTATCGCAACATAGTAAAGAAAGATAACAGCGGATTGTATCCCGTTAAGGGAGGTCTGTCAGTTTAAAACCTGTACAGGAAACGAAAAGAAATAGCTTAAACCTTCACCCGGCTCGCTCTCGGCTCTAATTTCGCCGGACAGAGTTTGGGTAACCAGGTTTCTGACAATATGCGTACCCAGTCCGCTGCCACCCTGATCCCGTTTGGTGGTAAAGAACGGGTCAAACAGACGGTTGAGTTGTTCCTGAGATAAACCATTGCCGGTATCTGAATACTGTACCTGAAGTGTTTCACCATCGAGCTTAATAGAAATGGTCATAACGCCGTTTTCAATGCCGTCGAAAGCATGACGTAATGAGTTAAGAATCAGGTTGGTAAATATCTGCGACAAGGCGCCTGCGGGGCAACGTATAAAAATGTCATCGGCGCATTCAAGTTGCACCTGATGGTTTGTTTTTTTCAAATGAGGCTGTAATGACTGGACCAGATCTTCGATGTAACTTTTCAGGTTAATATCGCGGATGGCATCGGATGCCTGATCGACGGCCACCTGCTTAAAGCTGCTGATAAGATCAGACGCGCGGTGCAGGTTATTGTCCAGTAAGTTAAGGCTTTCACGGCCTTCTTCAATAAACTTCTTCAACTGTGCCTGAGTCAGCTCTTTATTAAGCAGTGACTGGTCCAGGGTATCCAGCTTTTCTCGTAAGTAAGATGAAGCAGTGACACTAATGCCAATGGGCGTGTTTACGTCGTGAGTAATACCGGCCACCAGACCGCCCAAGGAAGCCATTTTTTCTGACTCAATTAATTGTTGCTGTGTTTCCCGTAAATGGTTCAGTGAAGACTCTAAGCGTTGGTTCGACTGACGTAAGGTATTTTCAATGGCACGGCGCTGACCCACTTCGCGCTCCAGTTTGTCCTGGCGCATCTCCAGTTCGTTTTTCCGTTGCTCCAGGTCCAGCATAACCTGACTTAAACGCGACGTTTTGCGTGCGACTTCCTGCTCAAGTATGGCGTTTTGTTCATCCAGCTGGCGGTTAGCTGCTTTGAGTTTCTTTTGGGTTCGGTCTAGATCCGACTGATACTCTTCAATATTGTCGAGTAACTGATTATACGCCTGCTCAACCAACACCAACTCATTGTTGTGCTGGTCGTTCAGGCGAATTCTTGAACGTTCCAGATTATCCAGCCGGAAACCTTTAATCTGCTGAGTTAAGTCACTGAGTGGGCGGCTTAACATACGGTTAAAGGCAATGGTAAAAAGCACAATAAGGAAGGTACTTTTAATAATGGCATTACCGATAATAAAGCCGAGGCTGACTTTTATGCGGTCAATGGCAATATCGCGCGTCGAAAACAGACTCACGTCACCAACTTTGGTGGAGTGACCGGAAAACTCAAATATTAATGAATCGTAGTAACCGAAAATACCTTCGCGTTCCGGAAGTAACATACCTTCGCTATTATCGTCCGGTAAATCACTCATTTCCGTAGTTTCGCCCAGTTGTACCAGGATATTTCCGGCGTCATCGCGGATAAGTACCCCGGCTATGGCGGGGATGCTGATAAGCCCATCGGCGATGGTATCAATTTGGTTGCTATTGAACTCCCACAACGAGCGCGTGAGTGAACCGTTGAAGGTACTTTGTTGGTTTTGAAGTTCAGCAATCAATACACGTTTGGTATCGAAATACTCCGCCCCTATCTGCACCGCAGTTACTATCAGTGTCAGTACGAAGTAAACGGATAATACCCGGGTAAGCAACGAGGAAGAAATGCTTTTGATTGCCATAGACAGATGTCAACGAATTGAACAGATAGGGATAAACTAATTCATTGGCCAGAATAACGCAATAAAGCAATCCGCTCATCCTTAATAAAGCCACTGACATAAAAATGACATTTTTCGGTCATTAAGCTGTCACGAAAAGTGACTAAAGTCGCCACAAATTAATTCACAAAGGTCATAATTTATGAAGTTAATTACTTCTGCTGGCGTTTTAGTTGCCGTTGCCTTAACTGTTGCGCCGGCTTACTCGCAGCAAGATAAACTCGAGCCTGTGGTTGATGGAGCTTCATCCATTAACGAGTCAGCCCGTAAGTCTCAGCTTACCATCGATCAAATATCCGATGATATGCAGGAGCGGCTGCAACAGTATAAACGCATCATGAAAGAAATTGATGGCTTGAAAGTTTATACCACCCAAGTTGAGCAGCAAATTAGCAGCCAGGAAAGTGAAAAGCAGGACATCAATAATTCTATTGATCAGGTCAGCTACGTCGAGCGTCAGATTACTCCTCTGATGTTGCGAATGATTGACTCCCTTGAGTCTTTTGTTGAATTAGATGTGCCATTTTTGCAAACCGAGCGAAGTGAGCGATTACAACAACTGAATGACCTGATGGAACGCGCGAATGTCGATGTTTCGGAGAAATTTCGCCGAGTCATGGAAGCTTACCAGATAGAAGCTGATTATGGCCGAAATATTGAAGCCTATACCGCAGAACATGAAATTAACGGTCAGCAGCAGGATGTTACCTACCTCCGAATTGGTCGTGTAGCACTCATCTATAAAACCCGTGACGGCCAGCACTTAGGTATCTGGGACCAGGAGCAGCGCAGTTGGCAAGAGCTGGACAGTAAACACCTACCTGCCGTAGACGAAGCGATTCGCATAGCCAGAAAACAGTTAGCACCTGACTTACTGATGATGCCGCTGTTTGCAAATAAATCAAACAGTTCTAACCAAAACAGCGCCGGTCAATAAGGAGTAATAGCCATGAATTTAATACAGCGTATCGCAAAATGGTTTTCAGTAACGGTACTGGCATGTGCTTCTGTTACGGCGTTGGCAGCTCCAGTTCCTCAGGACCCGATTAACTTAGATGAACTATTGCAGCAGTTGCAGCAGGGCAAGTTTTCTCAGTCGGAAAGTAATAAAGAGCGCGAACAGCGTTTCCGTGAAAAAGAACAAGAGCAAAAAGCCATGCTGGCTGACGCTATTGCTGAGCGTAACCGTTTAGAGGAGCGAGCTGAAAAGCTGGAAACTCAGTTCGAGCAAAATGAAGTCGATTTGGGTAACTTGAGCGATACCTTAACGCAGCGCATGGGCTCACTAAAAGAGCTGTTTGGTGTGCTGCAGCAGGTTGCGAATGATGCTTCCAGTAACTTTAATAATTCGGTTATTTCTGCGCAGTACCCGGGCCGGGCAGAGCAGTTAGACGAGCTTGCTAAACGTATGGGGTCGTCTTCTAAGTTGGCTTCAATTGAGGACATTGAGAGTGTCTGGTTTGCTCTGCAACAGGAAATGACAGAGTCGGGCAAAGTGGCAGAATTTACCACCGAAGTAACGGCTGCTAATGGCGACAAAGCTGAGCAGGACGTGGTTCGTGTTGGCGCTTTTAACCTGGTTTCAGACGGTAAGTATTTGGAGCGTATGAGTTCAACGGGCTCTGTCGCTGAGCTTGTGCGTCAACCCTCGGGTCGTTATCTAAACACTGCGGAAGATATTCAGCAAACCGACAGTGGCATTGTGACCTTTGGCCTGGACCCGACAGGCGGTTCTATTCTTGGCTTGCTGGTTCAGGCGCCAAGTTTAGGTGAACGCATCGACCAGGGCGGTACTGTTGGTTACATCATCCTGGCGTTGGGCGCTATTGGCTTGCTGTTTGCCTTAGAACGCTTTGTATCACTGATGCTGCTGGGTAACAAAGTTAAACGTCAGCTTAAGAAAGACAAGCCAAGCAATGATAACCCGCTCGGTCGCGTTATGCTGATTAAAGACAAGTACCCACAAGCAGACACTGAAACGCTTGAACTGAAGCTCAGCGAAGGCATTTTGCGGGAAGTGCCGAAAATCACTCGCAACCTGACCTTCATAAAAATCATTTCTGTGGTTGCGCCACTTATGGGTCTGTTAGGAACGGTAACCGGCATGATCAACACCTTCCAGGCGATAACATTGTTTGGTACCGGCGACCCGAAATTAATGGCGGGCGGCATATCGCAGGCCTTGGTAACAACCGTGCTGGGTCTGGTGGTTGCGATTCCTATGACTTTACTGTTCGCAACCTTACATACCCGTAGTAAGAACCTGATTCATATATTGCAGGAACAAGCATCCGGCATTATTGCGGAGCGGTCTGAGCGAGGAGAGTAACCGTGTTATTCCTCATTGAATTCAGTAATGCGATTAGAGACTTCATCGAGGCTGGCGGACAAGTGCTGCTGGTCATCGGTATTCTCATCTTCACCATGTGGCTGATGATTCTTGAACGCATTTTTTATTACCTCAATGGCCACCGCGCTTGTGTGAAGGACGTACGTAAACGCTGGCAGGAACGGGAAGACAAGTCGTCCTGGAATGCGGAACAAATTCGTCAGGCAATGATTTCGCGAGCCAGTTTAGCGCTTGGCGGCAACTTACCGGTTATTAAAGCGCTGGTTGCTCTTTGCCCCTTACTGGGTCTGATGGGAACGGTAACCGGCATGATAGAAGTGTTCGATGTTATGGCTGTCACCGGAACCGGTAGCGCACGTTCAATGGCGTCAGGTGTTTCTAAGGCCACAATTCCGACCATGGCTGGCATGGTGGGGGCTTTATCCGGAGTATTCGCAGCAACCTGGTTGCAACGAACCACTCGTCGGGAGCGCATGAAGCTGGAAGATAAAATTTTATTGGAGCGTCACTAAGGTGACGTTGAGGACAAGATTATGAAGCAGCATTTTGCCAATTTAATTGAAGAAGAAGAAAGCGCTATTGATATGACGCCGATGCTCGATGTGGTGTTCATTATGTTGATTTTCTTCATTGTCACCGCGTCTTTTGTGAAGGAAGCAGGAATTGATGTTAACCGCCCGGACGCCTCAACGGCGGTACAGAAAGATCGCGCCAATATTCTCATTGCGATAAGCGAAAACAATGAAATTTGGATAGACAAACGACAGGTGGATGTAAGAGCCGTACAAGCCAACATTGAACGTTTGTATGCGGAAAACCCTCAAGGTTCTGTTGTTATCCAGGCCGATGAAGAGTCAAACACCCGAGTGCTGATTAAGGTGATGGATGCGGCCCGCTCAGCAGGTGTTTACGATGTTTCTGTAGCAACGGATGAAGACTAAATGATGAGATTCCTGGCAGCATTATTGGTTGCGGCATTTGTCACTATAGGCTTGTTCTACCTGATGCAATCGTTAATCAGTGGTGGTGAAGGTGCCATGAGCGAGCCGCCGCGCGGCAGCGTACTGGACTTTGTGCGTACGCCAGAACCCGAGGAGGTACAGGAAAAGGAGCGTAAGCCTGAGCGCCCGCCAGAGCCTGAACAGCCACCCGAGGATTTACCGCAGCCACAAATGGATAATGACATTGCCGATTCCGACAGCGGCTCAGGTTATGACTTTTCCGCCAATATGGACGCTGGCGGAGATATTGGAAATGGTATGTCACTGCAGGCAAGTGACGGTGAGTATTTGCCTATTGTTAAAGTACAGGCCGCTTATCCTCGCAGAGCGTTGCAGCGCGGTATAGAGGGTTATGTGGTGGTTGAGTTTACAGTGACAAAGCAGGGTTCAGTGCGAGACCCGGTTGTTGTAGAGGCGGAACCGGAAGGTATTTTTGATCAGGCTGCTATGGATGCCGTGCTGAAGTTCAAATACAAACCCCGGGTTATTGATGGCGAAGCAGTTGAAGTGGACGGCGTTCGTAACCGCATGACCTTTGAAATGAACTGAATGGGTGACTTATGAAATTACAATTTCTGGCATTAGCGGTTTGCAGTGTTTGGTTACTGTTTGTGCACCCGGTACAAGCTCAACAGACAGAGCGAGTTCCGGCGTTGCGCGAAAAAGTTTACGGACAGTTAGCCCGGGCTCAGGAGCAGGCTGACAATGGTAATCCGGAGCAGGGGCTATCAATACTGGGCGAGGTAGCGGAAAAAGCGGACAGCATGAACAGCTATGAGCGCGCCATGATGTGGAACTTTTATGGCTTCATGCATTACGAGCAGGGCAATACCAAACAAGCCATTAATTACTTTGAAAAGGTGGTGAATGAGTCGCCCATTCCAGAGTCTTTGCAGAAAAGCACGCTTTACAGTTTGGCTCAGCTGGCTTTAAGTGACGGTCAGTTCCAACGCGCAATTGGCTTTTTAGGGCAGTGGGAAGGCCTTGCGGAAGAGAACGAAATGAATAAAGCCTGGGTGTTAAAAGCACAAGCTTATTACCAGGCAGATAAACATCAGGAAGCCTTACCACTCATTGATAAAGCGATTGCAGCAGCGGACTCGAAAAACAAAACACCGGATGAGAACTGGCTGATTTTAAAGCGGGCGCTGCATTACGAGTTACAACAGCCCGAACAGGTTGCTAAAGTTATGGAGCGTTTGGTTGCGGACTATAGCAAGCCGGAATATTGGTTACAGCTTGCTGGTGTTTATGCTCAGTTAGAGCAGGATGAGAAGCAGTTAGCCGTTTTAGAAGCGGCGCGCCAGCAGGGCTTTATTGAAAAAGGTAGTGAGTGGAAGCAACTGGCACAGGCTTACTATTTTAATGAACTGCCTTATAAAGCGGCTGAAACTATGCAGCAGGCTATGGCTGACGGCCAAATTGAAAAGTCAGAAGATAACCTGAAATTCATGGCTCAAGCTTACACTCAGGCGAAAGAATATGAACTTGCAATTGAAGCCTACAGTGAGCTTTCCGATAAGGTTGAGCATGGGAACTTTGCTTTGCAAGTTGCTCAGTTACACTTAACTCTGAACAATAACGAAAAAGCTTTAGTCAGTGCAGAAAGCGCCCGCAGTAAAGGAGAACTGGATAATGAAGGCAACCTTTATCTGATAAAGGGCATGGCGTCATTGAATTTAAAGCGCTACGAACAGGCAACCTCTTATTTTGAACAGGCGGCAGGTTATCAAGCAACCGAACAGTCGGCACAGCAGTGGCTTAAGTACGCCAAAAGTCAGCATAAGCAACAACAGCAATTAGCAAAACTGAAATAAATCTTACACAAAACCTTCATTTGTCATATTAGTGTCATAAAAAGGACATAGAATTGACTCACGACAGAAAAATAACTGCAATAAATTTTGTGGGCACTATAATGTGCGTGAAATTTAGACAGTTCCAGTTTAGACCTCGTGAGGATGACTATGAAAAAGTATTCGGTTCCGCTATTGATTGCTGCCACTGCAGCGAGCTTTTCGACTCTTGCCAATGACGACGACAGTTTAACGGTTTACGGCCGGGCGAATGTGTCTTTGCAAAGCAATGACTATGGTAACGGAGCGGATACTGAAGTTGTCAGTAACTCGTCACGCTTTGGTTTTAAAGGCGCCGCTGAGCTGGAATCTGACTTAGAGGTTTTTTATCAAATTGAATTTGGTATTGACCTTGCAGATTCAGATGATGATAAAGACGCTGTTACGAACCGTAACCAGGTTGTTGGCTTGCGTGGTAACTTCGGTGAAGTGATGCTGGGTCGCTATGATACTTTCTTAAAAGATTCGCAAGGAAAAGTAGACGAATTTACCGACTATGAAGCCGACCTTAAAAGCTTGTTTCGTGGTGAAAACCGCCCAGATAACACACTCACTTATTACTCGCCTTCATTCAATAACTTTAAGTTTGGTGTGACCTACATTGCGTCAGAGAATGACAATGAAGACGATGGCTTTTCATTTGGCCTACTTTACGGTGACAGCAAGCTGAAGAAAACCAACTATTACGCGGCATTAGCTTTTGACCGTGACGTTAATGGTTATGATATTACTCAGTTAACCGGCGCGACAAAATTTGGTAAAACACGTGTTGGTGTTGCCCTGCAGCAGTTTGAAACCATTAACGGCGCGAACGACTCCGATGGTTACCTGGTAAGCGCCGCACACCCTTATCAGAATTGGGTGTTTAAAGCGCAGTATCAAGCTATCGATGATGGTAACGATAACGATGCATCCTTGTCAGTGGGAGCCGATTACTTCTTTAGCGGCGATACCCGCGTTTATGCCTGGTACACCGGTCGTGAATGCGACATCGGGTCTTATTCAACCCGTGGTTGTGGTGCAAACCCTGGCGTAGAGCAGGACTTTATTGCCGTAGGTATTCGTCACGACTTTTCCTGGTAAGCGCTGTCTCCTAAAGTAAACACAAAAGTAGCCTGACAGTGGTTGTCAGGCTACACTATAGCGGTCACTCTCAACCTTTCTGTACGCTATGATCAACCTCGCAGTATTGGGGCTTTACCTACTTATTGGTTTTATCCTTAAGCGTACCGGCAAGTGTCCGGATAACACCGCGCAAGTTCTTAATCTCTACGTTATTTATGCCGCACTCCCGGGTGTTATTTTCAGCAAAGTTCCGGCTCTGGAATTTTCTTCTGATCTACTGATTCCGGTTGTTATTCCCTGGGTTTTACTGATAGTCAGTGCGGTTTTTATATGGCTGCTGGGTCGCGCCTTTAAGTGGCCAAAAGAAGTGGTCGGTGCATTACTCATTTGTGTGCCGTTGGGCAATACGTCCTTTTTTGGCTTCCCCATGATAGAAGCCTTTTACGGCAGTGACGCTATTGTTTACGGGTTATTGTACGATCAGTTCGGCTCTTTTTTCGGGTTAGCAATTTATTCGACAATTATTATTGCCCTGTATCGTGAGCAGGACGAAAAACCGACAGTTGGCAGTGTTTCCCGACAGATTTTGACCTTCCCGCCATTTATTGCACTGGTTATCGCCTTATTAACTAAGTCTTTTACTTACCCTGAAGTTTTTCAGCGGCTGATTGACTCACTAGCCGTGACTTTAGTGCCTGTCATTATGGTTGCTGTTGGCTTTCAGCTTAAGTTCCGCTTACCCAAAGGCAGTAAAACACCGCTAACCATTGGTTTATTAACCAAGTTAGTCTTAATGCCGGCACTAACAATTGCCTTGTTGTTTGGCTTTGGTTTTGAAAGCACACTGATTCAGGTGACCGTATTTGAGAGTGCTATGCCGCCTATGATTACGGCAGGTGCAGTGGCTATTATGGCGGGGCTGGCGCCAAGGTTATCGGCCGCTATGGTGGGTTACGGCATTCTGTTTGCTTTCGTTTCTCTTCCAGTTGTTTACGAGTTATTGCAGTGGCTCTCTGCTTAATGACGTAAGAAATTTTACAGAGATGTGTCCAGGTTCATAAAAGTGTCATATTCTTTAGTAATAATTGCAGCATCAGTTCATATTAGGGAACCAATGCATGTCACGTAGAATTCTAATTGTTGAAGACGAAGCGCCTATCCGTGAGATGTTAAGCTTTGTTATGGAACAACACGGTTATCAGGCTGTAGAGGCCAATGACTTCGATGCTGCTGTTAGTAAGATTGCTGAACCATACCCCGACATGGTGCTGCTGGACTGGATGTTGCCCGGCGGTTCAGGTCTGCAGCTGGCGAAAAAGATAAAAAGCGATGATTTTACCCGTAATATTCCTATCATTATGCTGACGGCACGAGGTGAGGAAGAAGATAAAATCAAAGGGCTGGAAGTTGGCGCCGATGACTATATTACCAAGCCGTTTTCGCCGAAGGAACTGATGGCTCGTATGCGGGCCGTTTTCCGTCGTGTTGCTCCAACGGTTCTGGACGAGCCTCTGGAAGTTGAAGGATTGAAACTTGACCCGGTATCACATCGTATTTCAGTCGATGATAAAGGTATTGATATGGGGCCAACGGAATTCAAATTACTGCACTTTTTTATGACGCACCCAGAGCGGGTTTACAGTCGTGAGCAGTTACTTGACCACGTATGGGGCACAAACGTTTATGTCGAAGACAGAACAGTCGACGTGCATATTCGCCGCCTGCGTAAAGCGCTGACAGAACATGGTTATGACCGTTTGATTCAAACGGTGCGGGGAGTCGGTTATCGTTTCTCAAGTCGTTGAGCTTAGGCTGATTTAGCATGGACAGGAACTACTCTAACTGGCAGTCTTTAGGCAATCTGCTCATATTTTTGCTGCCCTTTTTATTCGTTGGCTGGTTATTTGACCTGTTCTGGCCAATAACGACTTTAGCTTTATTGGGGCTGGTTTGCTGGCATTATTATTATCAGCAAAAGCTTATTAAATGGCTTTGGCAAAGTCGTACGTTAATGCCTCCTTCTGCGCCGGGAAGCTGGTCTTATATTTACGATGGAATATACCGTTCCCAGCGCCGCAGCCAAAAACGTCGTAAAGCGCTGGCACGCTTGTTACGACGCTTTCGCGAGGCGGCCGAAGCCTTGCCCGACGCCGCCATTGTATTCCGCGCTGACGGTGCTTTGCTTTGGAGTAATAAGTTAGCCCAGTTTTA
Organism: Pseudomonadota bacterium; assembly: GCA_051747845.1. Taxonomy (GTDB): domain Bacteria; phylum Pseudomonadota; class Gammaproteobacteria; order Enterobacterales; family Alteromonadaceae; genus Idiomarina. Next base: position 12,537 of record JBNJGQ010000022.1, on the reverse strand, counting down.
CTTCGGTCTGCGTTGGCCTGACGACGCCGGACAACGTTTATCGAACCTTATTCGTCACCCGGAATTCTATGCCTACATGAACGAAGGCAACTTCGAAGAAGAGCTGACAATACCGTCACCAATACGCGAAAGCCTGGATATTGAAATTCGCATAATGCCTTATAGCGAGGACCAGTTCTTGTTGGTTGCGCGTGATGTTACTCAGCTAAAAAGGCTGGAGAACTTACGTCGTGAGTTCGTAGCCAATGTGTCACATGAACTGAAAACACCGCTGACCGTATTGCAGGGTTACCTGGAAATGATGGACGACCCGCAGCAGACGCCGCCGGCTATGCTGCAAAAAGCGGTAGAACACATGAATGCGCAAAGTACGCGTATGTCGAACTTAGTGGATCAGTTGCTCACGCTGTCGCGCATGGAAACGCCGAGTAATGATGTCTTTGACCATGAAGTTGATATGCCGTCTATACTGAAACAGTTAGAACTGGAAGCCAGCCGCTTAAATGAAGAGAAAAAACATCATATTGAGTTTCAGGTAGCCCCCATTCGTATCTACGGAAAAGAGAACCTTCTGCGAAGTGCCATGCAGAACCTGATAACTAACGCTATTAATTACACGCCGGCGGGCGGCGAGATAAAAATTGTATGGAAAGCGGTAGCTGGCGGCGCTGAATTCAGTGTTACCGATAACGGTAAAGGCATAGCGGCTGAACATTTACCTCGGCTGACGGAGCGCTTTTACCGCGTTGAAGACGACCGTAACAGCGCTAGCGGTGGAACGGGTCTGGGCTTATCTATAGTGAAACAGGCAATAGAGCATCATAACTCACAGTTGGATATTAATAGCTCACTAGAAAAAGGCAGCCGCTTTTCATTTCGCATTCCAAGCGGGCTTTTAGTCAGTTAGTCATAAATTTTTCATATTGTCATAAAGCTGTCACATAAGCGTCTTAAACTGGCCACAATTCGAGAACAGTTACATAACCCTCAGAGGTGAATACACTATGTTTCAATCTACTTTGAACAAGACATTAACAGGCTTAGTTGTTGCAGGGTCACTGGCATTCAGTACATTGGCAGCGGCAACTGACGATTTACCCGAATACGAAAAAGTAAGTGGCCTGTCTGGCAACTTATCTTCAGTTGGCTCTGACACTCTGGCCAATATGGTGACTTTCTGGAGTGAAGAGTTTAAGCGCAACTACCCAAGCGTGAACATTCAGGTGCAGGCGGCAGGTTCTTCAACGGCTCCTCCGGCTTTAACTGAAGGCACGTCAAACTTCGGCCCTATGAGCCGTGCAATGAAGTCAAAAGAAATAGAGTCTTTTGAAAAACGTCATGGTTACAAGCCAACTCCGGTTCGTGTAGCTATTGATGCGCTGGCTGTTTTTGTTCATAAAGACAACCCAATTGAAGGTCTGACTATTCCGGAAGTGGATGCCATATTCTCTTCAACACGCAAGTGTGGTTTGAATAAGCAAATTAACCGCTGGGGTGACCTGGAAATGGAAGGTGCCTGGACTAACCGCGACTTACAACTTTATGGTCGTAACTCGGTATCTGGTACTTATGGTTACTTCAAAGAAGTTGGCTTGTGTGACGGCGACTTCCGTTCAAACGTGAATGAACAACCTGGTTCAGCATCGGTTGTTCAGTCAGTTTCGACTTCGGTTAATGCCATTGGTTATTCCGGTATTGGTTATGTGACGTCAGGCGTAAAAGCGGTACCTATCGCTAAAGCAGAAGGTCAAGAGTTTATTGGTGCGACAGCTGAAAATGCATTGTCTGGAGAGTATCCGCTGGCTCGCTTCCTTTACATTTACGTAAACAAGCACCCGACTAAACCATTGGGTAAAGCGGAAGGTGAGTTTCTACGCATGATCTTGTCAAAAACAGGTCAGGATATTGTCAATAAAGACGGCTACATTGGACTGCCAAAAGCGGTTGTTGAAGCTGAATTGAAAAAGCTTGGCTTAGATTAATTTGTCCCTGTGATTGTTTTGCCGGTAGCTTGCTACCGGCTTTTTTATAGCTATTGCTGCATTATTAAGAAAATATGACAGTGGTGTAACAATACTGTCATATTTTTCAACTAAACTATTTGCAGAATTTTAGTAACGCGCATTTAAACTTGAGGTTTCTGATGGCATCACTGTCAGCTCAACAACTAGCCGCTAACCGGGGACGATTATTTAAAGATCGTGCCGCTCGCTATGGTGTCACCTTAGGTGGCATTATGGTGTTGGTAGCACTGTTGCTTATCTTTTTCTATCTACTTTATGTGGTTCAACCTATTTTTCGTTCTGTTGATTTAACCGAGCAGCAGAGCTTCTCTTTACCTAACAGTGCAGGAGTGAATGCTGTTGGTATGGAAGAGCAAGCCGAAATTGGTTACCGCCTGATGAGCTCAGGTGAGTTTCAATTTTTTGCTTTGCGGGATAAAGCCGCAGTGGAGCGTAAAGCCGGTGATATTATTAGCTGGGAGCAGGTTGCTGATGCCGATAAAATTACCAGTTTTGCAAGCAGCCTTCCGGTAAATAAACAGTACGCCTACGGTTTAAATGATGGCTCGGCAATTGTTCTGCAACCGAAGTTTGGTGTGACCTTTGCAGAAAACCCCGAAACAGGTCTTACTGAGCGAACCATAACGCCGCGAATTGAGACGTTAAATGACGGCAAGGCGCTGACGGTTGATGAAGAAGGCCAGCCACTGGAAAAACTCGCCTACGATACTGACGGTGAAGGCATGTTGTTCGCTGCTGTACAAAACAGCAACGAACTGCTGATTACCAAATACTCGGCCGAAGAAAACTTTATGACCGGCGAAGTTACCCTGGAGCCGACGTTTAGCCGTATCAGCCTTAATGGCAGTATTGATGACTTAGTGGTTACGCCAGACTTGCGCCAGGTGATGGCGCGACGTGGTAACCGGGTTCATGTTTTTGATGTGGACCTGGGCGGCAGTGTGACAGAGCGTGAATTAATGGTGATTGATTCGCGTGAGCAGGGCAACGCAACGGGTATGTATTTATTAGCCGGTGCCAGTTCCATATTGCTGACTCACGACTCGGGGTTAATCTCTCAGTGGTTTCAGGTATCAACTGATGAGGGAAGAGAATATCAGTATATTCGCTCTTTTGATGCGGGCTCTCCGGTAGAAAATATTGAAGTGGAATACTATCGCCGGACATTTTATACCGTTTCTGAAAATGGCGATCTGGGTATCTTCCATACCACTTCAGAAGCGGATTTATACCGGGGGCAGCCGCTGGAAGCCAAGCTTCAAAATGTCATGGTAGACCCGCGGGCGAACTACTTAATCATGCAAAGTGGTGATCGTTTCAGTGTGTTCGATGTCGATAATGAGCACCCTGAAGTGACTTGGAGCGCCATGTGGCAGGAAGTCTGGTACGAAGGTTATCCTGAACCCGAGTATACTTGGCAGTCTACGTCCGGCTCTGATGACTTTGAATCTAAATTCAGTTTAGTGCCAATTTCTTTCGGTACCATTAAAGCAGCGGCTTACGCTATGTTGTTTGCGGTACCTATTGGTTTAGCTGCGGCAGTCTATACTGCTTATTTCATGTCACCCTCAGTACGTAAATACGTAAAACCTACTGTAGAAATCATGGAAGCTTTACCTACCGTTATCCTTGGTTTCTTAGCTGGTCTTTGGCTGGCTCCGGTTATTGAGAGGTACCTGCCCGGGCTGATAGCGGTGCTTTTGCTTGTCCCGGCAGCAATAATATTGACCGCATTTTTATGGTCTAAGTTACCACCTAATATTCGTAATACCGTTACCGACGGGCGCGCAGCATTGCTGTTGATACCTATTGTTCTTTTGGTCGGTTGGTTCTCATTTGGCCTTAGCCCCTGGGTTGAAGAGGCGCTGTTTGACGGCAACGTCCGTGGTTACTTAACCAATGAGCTGGGTATTACCTTCGACCAACGTAACTCACTGGTTGTTGGTATCGCGATGGGTTTTGCGGTTATTCCGACCATTTTCTCAATTGCCGAAGATGCGGTATTCAGTGTGCCCAAACATTTATCCAATGGCTCGCTGGCGCTGGGTGCTACACCCTGGCAGACATTAACAAAAGTGGTTCTGCTAACAGCCAGTCCGGGGATCTTCTCGGCAGTCATGATGGGGCTTGGGCGTGCCGTAGGTGAAACTATGATTGTTCTTATGGCCACGGGTAATACGCCTATTATGGACTGGAACATCTTTGAAGGTATGCGCACCTTGTCTGCGAACATCGCGGTCGAGATGCCGGAGTCTGAGGTTGGCAGTTCACACTACCGAATCTTGTTCCTGGCAGCCTTTGTGTTGTTCATATTCACCTTTTTCTTTAACACCATTGCTGAATTTGTTCGCCAACGTCTGCGCGACAAATACAGCTCGATGTAATTCCGGAACAGAGGTTTAATTCAATGAATAAATGGTTTAAATCCGGAAAGCCCTGGATCTGGTTAACCGCCGGCTCAGTTAGCATTAGCTTGATAGCGGTTATCGGGCTGGTATTAATGATTGGCTGGCGCGGACTGTCCTTTTTCTGGCCATCGGCAATTCACGAAATGTCTATTGAGCAAGCGGACGGTTCGACACGAACGCTTATTGGTGAAATGTATGAAAGCGAGTCGGTACCGAGATTACAAATTAGTCAGTCCGGCGGCGTTCTGGACGGGTACGAAGAGGAAACTGTTACTCGTTACTTAATGAAAATTGGTAACCGCGAGTATGTACCGCTTGATTTTGCCTGGATACTGGAACCGGCTATTTTGTCCGATAAAACTCCTGCAGACCTGGCTGTCATTGAGCGTACTAAAGACGGTAACTTCTACGGGTATCCGGTAGCTGTTGAGCAACAAGGTGAACGCGTCGAACTCCATGGCGATTTGCGCGAAGAGCTATTTAAGCGTGTGGAACGCGCGGTAGAGCTGAATGAGCAGGCAATGGCGCTGCAAGAAGGCGAAATTGGTGCTATTAACTATCAATTAAACGAACTGAACCTTGAGCGTCGCAGCCTGGAGCTTGACGGTAATGTGACTCAGGAAGCTTTGGATGACATTGAGCGGCGTCGCGAAGAGCTTCAGAACGAGTATCTGGAATACGAGAAAGAACTTTTTGCGCTGCGTGACGAGGCCGGTCGTGACTCCATAATTATGCGGGATATGCGTGGCGAAGAAGTGAAAGTGCCCATGTACCGGGTGTTGGATGTGAACTTCCCTAACGATATGGGCTTTTTCGTCAAACTTGGGCATTTTTTCCAGCAAATTGGTAAGTTTGTTTCTGAGCCGCCTCGGGAAGCTAATACTGAAGGTGGAGTGTTCCCTGCCATTTTCGGCACGGTATTTATGGTGCTGTTAATGTCCGTTATTGTGACTCCATTTGGTGTTATTGCGGCAGTCTACTTGCACGAGTATGCCGGCAAAAATGCGGTCACTAAGCTCATTCGCATTGCGGTGATTAACCTGGCTGGGGTGCCCTCCATTGTTTATGGTGTGTTTGGTTTAGGTTTCTTTGTCTACATGGTGGGTGGCAGCCTCGACCAGGTGTTCTATCCGGAAGCGTTGCCAAGCCCGACATTTGGTACGCCGGGTGTTTTATGGTCCGCGGTTACTCTGGCTATTTTGACGTTGCCGGTGGTTATTGTATCAACCGAAGAAGGTTTATCCCGTATTCCACCATCGTTACGCGAAGGCAGCTTGTCGTTGGGAGCCACTAAGTGGGAAACCATTTGGCGCATTGTGCTGCCAATGGCGTCGCCGGCTATTATGACGGGGTTGATCCTGGCGGTTGCCCGTGCAGCCGGTGAGGTTGCGCCACTGATGCTGGTGGGGGTAGTTAAGTCTGCGCCTATGCTGCCGGTGGACGGAAACTTCCCGTATTTCCACCTGGACAGAAAGTTTATGCACCTGGGTTTCCATATTTACGACGTTGGCTTTCAGAGCCCCAACGTTGAGGCAGCCCGGCCTTTGGTTTACGCCACCTCATTCTTGTTGATTACCGTTATTGTCGGTTTGAACTTGACGGCTATTGGCGTGCGTAACCATTTACGTGAAAAATACCGCTCACTTGAGCACTAAAGTTTTGATGAATTAGCGAAAAGGTCTGAACTTATGATTTCGGTTAACCCGAGTACAAGCAACTTAGAAAAGCTGGACTTACACAACTTGCCAGCAGAACAGACTGCTTTAGATATTAAAAACCTCGATCTTTACTACGGTGAAGATCAGGCGTTGTATGACATTTCTATGCGTATCCCGAATAACCGTGTAACCGCGTTTATCGGTCCATCGGGCTGTGGTAAGTCGACGCTTCTGCGTTGCATTAACCGCATGAACGACCTAGTTGAAATTTGCCGCATTGAAGGTCAGATTGACATGCATGGCCACAATATTTATGGCAAAAATGTCGATGTTGCCGCTTTGCGCCGTAGTGTCGGCATGGTATTTCAGCGCCCGAACCCTTTCCCGAAGTCAATTTACGAAAATGTCGTATACGGCCTGCGTTTGCAGGGCGTAAAAGACAAACGCGTACTGGACGAAGCAGTGGAAACCTCGTTACGCGGTGCAGCGTTATGGGATGAGGTAAAAGACCGGTTAAATGCCAGCGCATTCAGTTTGTCCGGCGGTCAGCAACAACGCTTGGTTATTGCTCGTTCAATAGCCATTGAACCAGAGATTCTGTTACTTGATGAACCGACGTCTGCACTGGATCCTATCTCGACTTTGACGATTGAAGAGCTGATTACTGATCTGAAAGAGAAGTACACTGTGGTTATCGTCACGCATAACATGCAACAGGCGGCGCGTGTATCAGACCAAACGGCGTTTTTGTATATGGGCAAGCTGATTGAGTATGCCGATACAGACACCCTGTTTACTACGCCGTCTGAGAAGCAAACTGAAGACTATATTACCGGTCGTTACGGCTAAGGAGCGAGTCATGGATAAAATGAATATGGGTAAGCACATTTCTGGCAAGTTCAACGAAGAACTTGAGGCTGTGCGTAACCGCGTATTGAGCATGGGCGGTTTAGTTGAGAAACAACTGCAGGATTCGCTTCAGGCTATTCAGAAAGGCGATGCTGAGCTGGCCGAAAAAGTTCTGACCAGTGACCATAAAGTCAACAAACTGGAAGTGCAGATTGACGAAGAGTGCGTGCATATTATTGCTAAGCGTCAGCCCGCTGCCAGTGACCTGCGTCTGGTTATTGCTATTATCAAAACTATCGCAGATTTAGAGCGTATTGGGGATGAAGCCGAGCGTATTGCTAAGGTTGCGAAAGAAAGCTTCAACAACGATCAGCAGCAGCTACTGGTAAGCCTGGAAAATCTGGGACAGCAAGTGCTGAGTATGCTGCATAAAGTTCTGGATGCCTTCGCCCGTATGGATCTGGAATCGGCTTACGATGTGCACCAGCAGGACGAACAGGCTGACCGTCAATATGAAGCGCTGACACGTCAGTTAATGACTTACATGATGGAAGATTCGCGCTCTATTCCAAAAATTATGAATGTGCTTTGGTCCGCACGTTCTTTAGAGCGTATTGGCGACCGTTGTCAGAACATTGCCGAATACATTATCTTCTTTGTAAAAGGTAAAGACGTGCGTCATGTCTCACCAGAGAGCATGGAACGCACGGTTATGGGCAAAAAAGACTAGAATAAGCGCCGGGCACGAATGGTGCCCGGAATGTCTTTCAGTTGTTGCAGTATATTGGCGCCATTGTCGCTATCGATATCCATTACCACGTAACCCACACTTTCATCGGTCTGTAAGTACTGACCCGCCACGTTAATTTCATTGTCGCTAATAATGCGGTTAATGGCGTTAAGCATACCTGGCTGGTTTTTATGAATATGCAGCAAACGCTGAGCGGTGGCGTGTGTTGGCAAGCTCACCTCAGGGAAATTCACCGCAGACAGGGTGGAGCCGTTATCCGAATAGCGCACCAGTTTTCCTGCTACTTCAACGCCAATGTTTTCCTGAGCTTCTAAGGTTGAGCCGCCAATGTGTGGCGTTAGCAGACAGTTCTTTAAGCCACGCAGAGGCGACATAAACTCGTCGTTATTACCTTTAGGTTCAACCGGGAATACATCAATTGCCGCACCGGCAAGGTGCCTTGCCGACAGCGCTTCTGCCAGGGCGTCAATGTCCACTACCGTTCCGCGCGACGCGTTAATGAGCAGACTGCCCGGCTTCATCCGTTCAATTTGACGACGACCCATCATCCATTGAGTTTGCTCGGTTTCCGGTACGTGCAGGGTGACAATATCGGCCTGCGTGAGCAAATCATCCAAAGTGGGCACTGCCTGAGCGTTCCCCATGGGCAGCTTGTCTTCAACATCGTAGTAGCGAATGTGCATGCCCAGTTGTTCGGCTAAAACACTCAACTGGCTGCCAATATGACCATAGCCGACAATTCCCAGTATTTTTCCGCGCGCTTCGTAAGACTGCTTAGCTGATTTTAGCCAGCCGCCCTCGTGTGCAACGGCATTTTTCTCAGGAATGCCGCGCAGCAGCATAATAACTTCTGCTAAAACCAGTTCGGCCACACTGCGGGTGTTCGAAAAAGGCGCGTTGAAGACAATGACACCATGTCGCTTGGCCGCATCTAAGTCAATTTGATTGGTACCAATGCAAAAACAACCTACCGCAATGAGCTTGTCGGCGGCGGCAAATACGCGTTCATTCAACTGGCTGCGTGAGCGGATACCGAGAATGTGAGCGTCTTTAACTTTTTCGCAGAGTTCATCTTCGTTCAGAGAGGTTTGCAGTATTTCCAGGTTATGGTAGCCGTGGTGACGGAATAGTTGGATGGCACTGTCATGAACCCCTTCGAGCAATAAAACTTTGATCTTGTCTTTTGCTAATGAGGTTTGCATCAGCCATTTACCTTCAGAGTCTGAACCCCGTCTTTGCGGGCAATAAGCGCCACATCAGCACCACGCTGAGCAAAGAGTCCGTTGGTTACCACGCCGACTATGTTGTTCAATTGTGCTTCAAGTTTCATGGGTTCCATGATGTCAAAGTTGTGCACATCGAGGATCCAGTTGCCGTTGTCGGTCGTAAAGCCCTGACGCCAGACCGGGTCGCCGCCAAGTTTTACAATTTCGCGGGCAACGTATGAACGTGCCATAGGAATCACTTCAACTGGCAGTGGAAACTGCCCTAAACGGCCAACCATTTTGGTTTCATCAGCGACACAGACGAACTTCTTAGCGACTGCGGCTATAATTTTTTCACGGGTCAGGGCGCCGCCTCCGCCTTTAATCATCTGGCCATGCTCATTAATTTCGTCAGCACCGTCCACATAAACGGGAATATCGGCAACAGAGTTCAGTTCAAACACCTCAATACCATGAGACTTCAGGCGCTCAGTTGAGGCTTCAGAGCTTGAAACAGCCCCTTCAATGTCATGTTTTCGCTCGGCTAACGCATCGATAAAAAAGTTTACTGTTGAGCCGGTACCGACTCCGACGACCGTGCCGTCTTCAATGTATTGCATAGCAGCTTCTGCTGCCGCTTTTTTTAGTGCATCAGCGTTGCCTGACATGAGCGTTTCTCCGTGTTTGTTCTTTAAGCTCAGTATAGGGAATTTGTTGTTTTTTATCGATCATTCTTTTGCTTTAAAAGCGCCAGTGTTGCGCTGGTGTAATCACTTCCGGCAGGGGAATATCCCAACTCTCAACCGGTACTTGTTCAACCTGTTGTTCGTTATAGCTTAATCCAATGGGCGATAAGTTGGGTCTATTCCCATTATGCCATTGCGCTAATGTCCGATCGTAATAACCGCCACCCATTCCTAATCGGTTGCCCTGACTGTCGAAACCGACCAGGGGCATCAGCAGTATCTGAATATTGGACAATGGCACCACGTTTTGAACATTCAGTTCGGGTTCTGCAATACCGTACTTATTGGTTGTCATTGGCGCATCCGGGGCATAGCGTAAAAACAGCAAATGACCTTTCGCAAAAGGGTGAAGCACGGGTAAAACGGTATTAAAGCCTAATTGCCACAGTTTTTGAATAATGGCTGAGGTGGGTAACTCACCGGCAAAGCTTTTATACACGGCAACGGTGGTCTGTTGGGGCTCCAGGTTGCTCAGACGTTGCTCTAGTTTATCAGCAACCAGGCGTGCCGCTTCACTCTGCTGTTCGGCGGTTAAATTGCGGCGAATTTGCTGTAACTTGCGTCGGAGGTCGTGTCGAGTCATGCTAGAGTCTGCTTAATGTAAACCGCTGAGTAATTGCCAGAGGATAACCGATGAAAACAATAAAAACGATAGCTTTAGCCATGGTAGCGATGGCTTTTACGGTTGCAGCCCATGCTGCACAGGCTCCCCCGAAAGCGCCGGAGCGTGATCGCGGTGAAGGTCCTTACGAGCGCCTTATATTGCGGGGTGGAACATTAATTAATGGCGAAGGCGCACCACCAATTGGGCCGGTGGACATCGTAATAGAAAACGATCGTATCGTGAATATTGTCAGTGTCGGTAATCCGGGCGTTCCTATTAAGCCCGACGGGCGTCCTGAAGCGGGCGCAGGCGATAAAGAGCTGGATGTCAGCGGGCAATACATATTACCCGGCTTTGTTGATATGCATGCGCATATAGGCGGCTCCGCAAAAGGTATTCCGGCAGAGTATGTATTGAAATTGTTGTTGGCGCACGGCATTACAACCATTCGGGAACCCGGCAGTTTTAATGGCCTGGACTGGGTTCAGTGGCATGAAGAACGCGCTGTCGATGATCGCATTACTTCGCCCCGAATTATTCCTTATGTCGGTTTTGGACAAGGTTGGGATAAACCAATTTATAACGGCGAGCAGGCGCGCGAATGGGTTCGCTACATTAAAGATGAAGGAGCAAAAGGCATTAAGTTTTTCGGTGCTTCACGCAAGGTTATGGAAGCGGCACTGGATGAAGCCAACAAGCAGGGCTTAGGCACTATGATGCACCACGCTCAGCTGAATGTGATGTCAATGAATGCACTGGATTCCGCTCGTCTGGGATTAACCTCTATGGAGCATTGGTATGGTTTGCCGGAAGCTCTGTTTGAAGAGCGTCGTGTGCAGGACTACCCGGCAGGTTATAACTACAATAATGAGCAAAACCGCTTTGAAGAAGCCGGTCGCTTATGGAAGCAGGCCGCGGAGCCTGGTTCAGAGAAATGGAACTCAGTGCGTAATGAGCTAATTGAACTGGACTTTACCATTAACCCCACTTTAACCATTTACGAAGCGTCGCGTGACTTGATGCGCGAACGTCAGGCTATCTGGCACGACGAATACACCTTGCCGCGGTTGTGGGAGTTTTTCGAGCCCAGTCGCTACGCTCACGGCTCTTACTGGTTCGACTGGACCACGGATAACGAAATTGCCTGGAAAAAGAATTACCAGAAATGGATGGCGTTCTTAAAAGACTACCACGCCAATGGCGGCAGAATTACGGTAGGGTCCGATGCTGGTTATATTTATAAGATTTATGGCTTTGGTTACGTCCGTGAGCTGGAGTTACTGCGAGAAGCTGGTTTGAATGCGTTGGAAGTAATTCATGCTGCCAGCCTGGCCGGTGCCGAGGCGCTTAATATGGACGACGACATTGGCTCTGTCGCTATCGGTAAAAAAGCCGACATGGTTATTGTTAACGAAAACCCCATGGATAACTTTAAAGTGTTGTACGGCACGGGGCACTTCAAACTGGACGACAATAACGAACCAATGCGCACTGAAGGTATTCAATACACCATTAAAGACGGTGTCATTTTTGACGCACAACAATTGCTTGAGGACGTTAAAGCTATTGTTGCCGATGAAAAGGCGGAGCGCCAATAGTAAGGGTGGTTTCCCAAGGTGCCGCTGCTGGCTGTAGCCCTTGAACCCATTGGTTCAAGGCGGGGAGCAAATGGTATCTGCCGTAGGCTTCCCGGTTCATGCCGGGCTTGCACATGGCAGGCCAGTGATCCCCTTTTAATACAAGCATCGGCTCAGGGACATAAGCCTGCTGGCAAACACCCCAGGAAACCGCAAAAGGGTTCAGTGTTATTTCAGGTTAACGATTGCGTTGTGAGCGTTGCTCACTCATTGCCTGCTCTATCGTTGCCTGAAGTAACTGAATTTTTTCTTCAAGCTTAGCCGTTTTTGCAGATTGTTCATTTTGATCCTGAATCCATTCATGGCATAAATTCAGGGCTGTCATAACAGCTATTTGCTCGACATTGGTCAGTTGCGTTCGCTCTTTAGTTTCCATCAGCCTTTCGTTGAGCGTATCTGCCGCTTGCTGCAACGCGCTTTCCTGCCCAACAGGGCAAGCCACCTTATAATTACGTTCCAGCAATTTTATATCCATGGTTTTTGCGGCCATTCAAAAGACTCCTTGCAACTGACTCAACAGCGTTGATAACTGCATTATGGCATGAGCTACCGGTGTTTGTCAGCTAGCGATTATGTAAAGCCAGTGTTAGGATTAATGCATGATAAATAAAGGGCAGAATTTAATGTCGACACGTTTTAATTATGACCGCTTAGT
>JBNJGQ010000021.1:0-27766 GCA_051747845.1 Pseudomonadota bacterium | reverse complement strand
CAGGCTACGAAACGAAAACCGAAATGGAAGCAGTTTATATAACGTGTTGAATCGCGAATTAAGTTTATCGGAATATCAGGAATTTCGTCAGTTCCTGGAGCATCAGTGCGGAATTGTACTGGGTGAGAGCAAACTCTACCTGGTGAAGAGTCGTTTAGGTCCTTTGATGGGGCGTTTTAATGTCGATTCTTTAGCTGAGCTTGTAAAACGTTCAATGAAAATTAGTGAACGTGCCTTACGTGCTGCGGTAATTGACGCAATGACTACCAACGAAACACTGTGGTTCCGTGATACTTATCCGTTCGAAATTCTTAACGACCGAATTTTCCCTGAATATAAAAACCATTCCGGGCCTTTAAAAATATGGTCGGCTGCCTGTTCGTCGGGACAAGAACCCTATTCTATTGCGATGACGTACTTAGAGTATAAGTCGAAAACTCCCGGTGCGTTGCGGGCCGGTATAAAGGTAACGGCTACGGATATTTCAAATAAGGTTCTAGAACAGTGTGGTATTGGTGAATATGACAGCCTTGCTTTGGCTCGCGGCTTGTCAGCAGAACGACGGAAAAAGTTTTTCACCGATGCTGCAAGCAAGCCTGGTTCTATGAAAATCAAAGATGAACTTAAGCAATTCATTCATTTTCGTCATTTGAACTTATTGGACAGCTATTCTTTGTTGGGTAAGTTTGACGTTATTTTTTGCCGCAATGTCCTTATTTACTTTGCCCCGGAAGTAAAGCGGAAAATTATTGCCCAATTCCGGCAATCTCTAAACCCAGGCGGTTATCTTTTCCTGGGAGCCTCAGAGTCTATCTCCGGACTCACCGACGATTTTGAAATGATCCGCTGTCAGCCTGGCATTATCTATAGAAGAAAGTAGTTTCCGCAGAAAATAATCTGTTAGAAAATCCTTGTAGTTAAACTGGCACACTTCCTGCATTGTCTTCACTATCGAACACTGTGGAGACAAAAATATGGCACTTTCCATGGACAAACTTATGGGAATACAGCAACACACGCTGGGTGTACGTACTCAACGTGCGGAGCTTATTGCCAATAACATCGCAAATGCCGATACCCCGGGTTACAAAGCTAAAGGCCTGGACTTCCAGAAGGCGTTGCAGCAAGCACAGCGCGGTATGGAAAACCATAAAATGGCACGCACCCACGAAAAGCATTTCAACGTTGAGATAAAACCTCAGGGCACAGAAAAGTTCCGAGTACCATCGCAACCGGATACCGGTGACGGTAATACTGTTGATGTGCAGTTGGAACAAAACTTGTATGCACAAAATGCACTGGAGTACGAAATGACCATGAACTTTCTCGACGGTCGCATCAGTGGCGTGAAGAAAGCCTTGGGTGGACAAGGGAGATAATAAGTCATGAGTCTGTTTAATATTTTTAATGTGACCGGTTCTGCCATGAGTGCGCAGTCAGTACGGCTGAATACAACGGCAAGTAACCTGGCCAATGCCAACTCGGTCAGTAGCAGTATTGATGAAACCTACCGAGCGAGAAACCCAGTTTTCGCAACAGCTTTAGCTGATGCAAAGGGCGATTACAGAGGCAACAGCCTGACCAATCAAACTCAGGCTGGACAAGAGGCGGGTGTAAAAGTACTGGGTATAGTCGAAAGCCAGGATCCGCTGCAAATTGAATATGCTCCAAATCATCCAATGGCTGACGAGAGCGGTTACATTTACCGTCCCAACGTCAACACCATGGAAGAAATGGCAAATATGATTTCGGCTTCGCGTTCCTACCAGACAAACGTGCAGGTAGCGGACACTGCCAAAACAATGACACAACGTTTATTGCGTCTGGGTCAAGGATAAGCAGGAGATAACAAATGGAAGGCGTAAGCAATAATTCCTACATCGACGGCATGAAGTGGAAGAAAGACGAAGGCGCTGAATATGCTGATCCGGATGAACAGCAACAGCTTGAGCAGGAAGATTTCTTCAAGCTGCTGACTGAACAACTGAATATGCAGGACCCGTCTAAACCGGTCGAGAATGATCAGATGATTGCTCAGATGACCAGCTTTACGATGGCGGAGGGTATCAGTGGCTTGTCAGATCGTTTTGACCAGTTTGCGACCGATATGACTTCAAACCAGGCATTACAGGCATCGACTATGGTTGGACGGAAAGTATTGGTACCGACAGATCAAGCGAACCTTGAGACTGGTGCGGGCGTTAGCGGAATGGTCGCAACTCCTCAGTCTGCTCAAAATGTAAAAATTAATATTAAAGATGGTACCGGCAACGTTGTTCGCAGTATCAGCATGGGTGATTTGCCTGAAGGTACACATGAATTTGAATGGGATGGAAAGATGAGCAACGGTACAGACGCTCCGGCCGGAAACTATTCATTTTCAGTGAACGCAAGTGTGGGTGGTCAAACAGAAGAATTACCACTACAAATGCATGCCCAAGTGCAAAGCGTCAGCACCGGTGGTGATCGTGGTGTAGTTTTAAATTTGAAAGGATTAGGCGGCATCAAATTGTCTGATGTCTCTGAAATTAGCTAACAGGTGAGGTGACTTATGTCATTTAATATTGCACTCAGTGGTATCAATGCATCGCAGAAAGATTTGGATACCACAGCAAATAACGTTTCTAACGTTAAAACAACAGGCTTTAAACAGTCCCGTGCGGAGTTTGCTGATGTTTACGCTAGCAGCATTTTTAACGCAGGTAACACCAAAGTGGGTGACGGTGTTTTGACATCTAGCGTCGCACAGCAATTTAGTCAGGGAACTCTGGACTTTACTGAAAACTCACTCGATATGGCGATTTCAGGTAATGGCTTTTTTGCAACGACCGATGGCTTGGGTTCGCGGGATATGACTTACACGCGCTCAGGTGCGTTTAAGTTAAATGACGATAAGTTTATTGTCGATAATCAGGGGAATTACCTGCAAGGTTATCAAGTTGATAGAAATAGCGGTACTACCTCATCAACGGCATTGGCTACGACGCAGCCTATTCGTATTCCGGATGTTGCTGGTGCGCCGCAGAGTACCGATAATGTATTCACTGCGTTTAACGTTGATGCTCGCCGTTCGCCTATTGATGGCGCGGCTAACCCGTTTGACCCAGAGGCTCCAAGCACCTACCACAGTTCTACATCAGCAACAGTTTATGATTCGCTCGGTGAATCACATACGTTGTCGACTTACTACGTAAAACGAGGAAATAACCAGTGGGACGTCTATGCAACCTTTGATGGTGACGAAATTGATTTAGACCCTACCGGAGGTGGAACGCCATCGGCAACAAATTCGATTAATGGTTTCTCGGGCTTAGAGATAAACTTTGAGGGGGGAGGCGATCCAGATGTTGCAGCTGGGCAGCTAACTTTTGATCCGGGCTCTATCGATTTATCGGGTAATAATGTAGACGGCGACCCTTATTTGGATAATGGCGCAGATAACCAAACGGTTCAATTTAACTTTCAGGATTTGACCGGTACGACAGCACCTACGCAGTTCGCGTCAGATTTTGAAGTCACTAACCTGGATCAGGATGGTAGCACTGTAGGTCGCTTAACGAATGTAGACATTGATAAAGAGGGTCTTATTGCGGCTACCTATTCTAACGGTGAAGTTCAATATTTGGGACAAGTATCGGTAGTACGTTTTGCGAACGAACAGGGCTTAACGCAGATTGGTGGCACTAAATGGCGTGAAAGTATCGATTCGGGTGAGCCATTAGCCGGCGAAGCGAATACGGGTACTTTCGGTGGCATTGAAGCTTCTGCGCTTGAAAACTCAAACGTTAACCTGACCAAAGAGCTGGTTGATTTGATTACGGCGCAGCGTAACTTTCAGGCGAACTCGCGTTCACTTGAAGTTAATAACACCATTAATCAGACCATTCTTCAGATTCGTTAATTGCTTTTATCTGTCGATTAAAAAGACGCCTTCGGGCGTCTTTTTTTGTTTCTGGCATGAAATCTGCATCTTTAAATGCAGATGACAAAATTTTGGCTGGAGGTCAGCTATGGACAAGATGCTATGGGTAGCGATGAGCGGTGCAAAGGAGAATATGAACTCCGTTGCCGTGCGCGCCAATAACCTAGCTAACGCCAATACCACGGGGTTTAAAGCAGACTTGCAACAAGCTAGGGCAATGCAGGCCTTTGGTGAAGGTTTGCCGACCCGTGTTTTTTCTATGACGGAAAGCCCTGGGCAAAACCTTGCCAGTGGAGCAATGCAGACGACCGGACGTAACATGGATGTTGCAATTAAAGATCAGGGCTGGATTGCGGTTGACGACGGCAATGGTAATGAGCGTTATACCCGAAATGGCAGTCTGGAAGTCGGTACCGATGGCATGTTGAAAAACTCCAACGGCCAAACGGTTTTGGGTGATAACGGACCCATTTTTGTGCCTATGCCAATTGATAACCTGGTGATAGGTTCCAACGGCAATGTGTCCATACGCCCTATGGGGGCTCCGGCAGATGCGATGGAAGTGATTGATCGGATTAAGTTAGTGAACCCGCCGAACGGTAATATAGAAAAAGGTAATGATGGTCTGTTTAAGCTAAAAGATGACCAGCAGGCTTTTGCTGATGCCAACGTGAAATTGGAAATTGGCGCTCTGGAAGGAAGTAATGTCAATAGTGTCGAAGAAATGACACATATGATTGCACTGCAGCGTCAGTACGAAATGAACGTCAAATTAATGAAGACGGCCGATGAGAACGCGCAGCGTTCAGAGTCGCTGATGAGAATTAGCTAGTCGTAGCCCGAGGAGAAACACTATGAACCCAGCATTATGGATAAGTAAAACCGGACTGGACGCGCAGCAGCGCGACATTTCAGTCATTTCCAACAACCTGGCGAACTCCAGCACGGTTGGCTTTAAGAAGAGTCGCGCAGTATTTGAAGACTTGCTATATCAGAACATTAACCAGCCAGGCGGTCAGTCGGCACAGGACACCGAGTTGCCTAACGGTTTGATGCTTGGTGCCGGTACAAAAGTGGTTGCTACGCAAAAAGCGCATACCCAAGGTAATGTTCAGACAACGGACAACTCATTGGATGTGATGATTGACGGTAAAGGTTTCTTTCAGGTGTTGATGCCGGACGGAAACATTTCTTATACCCGCAATGGTCAATTTTCACTGAATGAAGAAGGCGAGTTAGTGACCTCGGGTAATGGTTACACGATAGAGCCTGCTATTCAGATACCTGAAGACGCAATGTCGGTCAGTATTTCACAAGAAGGTGAAGTGACCGTCACTCAACCCGGTAACCCGGATAACGTTGTTGTTGGTCAGCTTAACCTGGTGAACTTTATTAATCCGGCGGGCTTAGAGCCTATGGGGCAGAATTTATATAAAGAGACGGCCGTAAGTGGTGCGCCTTTAGAAGCCGTTCCTGGTGTAGACGGAATGGGTAATACCATTCAAGGCGCGTTGGAAACCTCAAATGTGAATGTAACTGAAGAGCTGGTAAACCTGATTGAAAGTCAACGGGGTTACGAGATGAACTCAAAGGTGATTTCGTCTGTGGACCAGATGCTGAGCTACGTGAATCAGCAGCTTTAATTGAATAAATAGCGGGTGAGTCTATGCGTTTTTTACTTTTTTCTTTAGCAGCGTTAGTTCTGGTGGGGTGTGTGCAAACGCCGCATAAGCCAATGCCGGATGACCCATACTACGCACCCGTATTACCGGAAGAGCGTGCACAGCCCGTCGTACCAACAGGTTCTCTGTTTCAGGACGCTTACGCAGATAATCTGTATTCCGATATTAAAGCGCGACGGCTAGGCGATATTATTACCGTGACCCTGCAGGAGCAAACAACCGCCAGCAAAACGGCAACTACTGAGACTTCTAAAGAAAGTTCGGCAGAATTAGGGGCTCCCACGATGTTCGGGCGTGACATTACCGTAGGTGGTAACCCTTTATCTGCCGGAGTGAATGGTACCCGCGACTTTAGTGGTGACGGAAGCTCTGACCAAAGCAATCAGCTTAATGGTGAGATTACCGTAACCGTTATTAAAGTACTGCCAAACGGTAATTTAATTGTTCGGGGTGAAAAGTGGATGCGCATTAATACCGGAGATGAGTACATTCGCTTAACCGGTATGATCCGACCTCAGGATATTACTGCCGCTAACCAAATCCCGTCGAATCGTGTTGCTAATGCACGCATTGAATACTCGGGTACTGGTAGCCTGGCGCAGGTTCAGGAGCAGGGTTGGTTAACTCGCTTCTTCAACAGCCCAGTATGGCCATTCTAAGGAGTAAGGCATGAGAACGGTTAAATTCATTGCGCTTTTGGTCAGTTTGGTTTCAATGCTGGTTGCTCCGGTACAGGCCTCACGCATAAAAGATATTGCGTCGGTTCAGGGCATTCGTGACAACCAACTTATTGGTTACGGCCTGGTAGTAGGCTTACCGGGAACCGGTGAACAGACGCCGTTTACTGATCAGACATTTCGCACCATGCTGGGCAATTTCGGTATTAACATTCCCGCTAATGAACGACCTAAAATTGATAATGTGGCGGCTGTTGCCGTACATGCGGACTTGCCAGCTTTTGCAAAACCCGGGCAGAAAATTGATGTCACCGTGTCTTCTGTTGGTAGTGCCGATAGCCTGACTGGCGGTACCTTGCTGCAAACCTTTTTGAAAGGTGCCAATGGTGAAGTTTATGCGGTTGCGCAGGGTAGCCTTATTGTGGGCGGCTTAGGCGCAGAGGGTAATGATGGTTCACGTATTGTTATTAACACTCCTACGGTAGGGCGTATTCCCGGAGGGGCAACGGTTGAACGTGAAGTTCTGTCGGGTTTTGGCTCTTCCGACTACTTTACTTTTAATCTACATCAGTCCGATTTTACGACAGCCAAACGTATGGCAGAAACCATTAACGGCTTAGTTGGTGAAGGTACGGCTGAGGCAGTAGACGCGACCTCGGTCCGGGTAAGGGCGCCTAGAGACATGAGTCAACGGGTCAGTTATATGTCGACGCTCGAAAACCTGGAAGTACAACAAGCCTCGGCGGCTGCGAAAATTATCGTAAATTCGCGTACCGGAACTATTGTGGTTGGGCAGAATGTTGAGTTACGTCCCGCAGCTGTTGCACATGGCAACATGCAGGTGACGATTGCGGAAAACGTGAATGTGGATCAGCCTAACCCATTTGGCGAAGGGGAAACGGCAATCACTCCGCAGTCGATCGTTGATATCGACCAGGATGATGCGCGCATGTTTGTGTTTGAACCTGGAACTACTCTGAATGACCTGGTTCGTGCAGTGAATCAAATTGGTGCTGCTCCAAGCGACATGATTGCCGTACTGGAAGCATTGAAACAGGCCGGTGCGTTATCTGGCGAGTTAATCGTAATTTAGTGGCGACTTAAACTATGACGGTTTCAGATTCTCATCTAAAACAAACGCAACACGCTATGGATACCCACAGTCTGGATGGGTTGCGTAAGCGTGCGTTTAAACCTGATGACAAAGAAGCCTTGATGGAAGCTGCGCAGCAGTTTGAAGCCATATTTTTGAATATGGTCATGGGCAGTATGCGTAAAGCCAACGCTGTGTTCGAAAAAGACAATCTGCTGGATAACCGCTACACCAATATGTACCGCGATATGTATGACCAGCAACTGACCTCAGAACTGTCCAGTCAGGGTACGCTGGGGTTGGCTGAGTTGATGGTGAAACAGTTAGGTGGTGACGACAATTATGTTCCGGCGTCAATGCATCGCAATGATGGTAACCTTGATGACCCGCGTATGAAGAATCGTGCGGATATGAGCAACACCTCGCAGAAAGTGAGTGATCAGGGCGGCATTGATGCCGGCCTGTATTACGGAAACCAGCGGGTGAACACCGCCAAGATGAGCGAGGGTGATGCTACTTTCGACTCCCCACAAAGCTTTATCGCTGCGCTAAAACCCCATGCCGAGAAAATAGCAAGCGAAGCCGGTTTAAATCCGGATGTGCTGATGGCGCAGGCGGCACTGGAAACCGGCTGGGGTAAGCGTCTGGTTCCAGGGCGTCACGGTGGCTCCAGCAATAACCTGTTCAACATTAAAGCTGATACGCGTTGGGACGGCGACAAGTCTCATGTAAGCACACTGGAGTTTGACGGTGAAGTGGCCCGCAAAGAGCGCGCCGCATTTCGCTCTTATGCCAATGTGGAACAGAGCTTGCAGGATTACGTAAACTTTATAAAAGAGCACCCGCGTTATCAGCAGGCACTAAAAGTCGCTGATGATCCGAAACAGTATACGCAAGCACTGCAAGAGGCCGGTTACGCGACCGATCCGCAATACGCACAAAAGATTCAGTCGGTATTAAATAATCCGGCTTTTGTTGATAAAGAAATTTAGGGATGCGGCAGGCGGCAAAAAATTGCCGTGTTGGCTAAATAATATTCGCTCGGTGCCGATAAAGGTCACAGAGTAACTGGAGAATCATCGATGAGTTTCGACTTATTACAACTTGGTAAAAACGGCATTTTGTCGCATCAGCAGAGTCTGCAGACGACCAGTAAAAACATTAATAATGCTAATACACCAAGTTATGTCCGTGAGCGTACAGAGTACCTTGAGTCGTCTTATGGCGGGCTTGAGCGTGTTCGTGTGCAACGCATGATCGATGAATTCGCGAATCGCCAACTGCGTACCGATATCTCGAAAGTCAGTTACTACGAAGCGAATCTGGAACAAGCAGAACAGTTAGATTCACTTTTAGGTGACAGTACAACCAATGTTTCAGCAAGTGTTGAGAAGTTTTTTAACAGCTTGCAGGATGCCAATAATGATCCAGGATCAGTAACTGCTCGTCAATTGGTTTTAGCTGAAGCCGACGCGATGGTCACCAAATTCAGTGACTTCTCAAGCTACCTTGATGACCAGAAAAACATTATCAACGACCGAGTAAAATTATCGACTGATCGCATCAATTCATTGGCGGAAAACGTTGGAGAGCTGAACGAGCGAATTTTCGCCTCCAGCGGTAATAACAACGAAAACGGTGATACGAACGCCCTGATGAACCAGCGTGACGAGGAGCTTAGAAAGTTGGCTGAACTTGTCGAATTTAGTGTGGTTAAGCATGACTCGGGTAGTGTTAGTGTTAATTTGAAAAATGGACAACCTCTTGTTTTAGAGGATGGGCGCTTTAACTCGGTCGCCGTTCGAAACGACCCTAATACAGAGCGTTTAGAGTTCATGCTTGAAAAGGAGCATGGCGGCGGTAAAAAAAGTGAGTTCCTTGTTGATGCCGGAGACATTGGTGGCGCGGTAGGAGGCTATTTAGAGTACCGCGATGAAGTTTTAATGCCTACTCAGCGTCGACTAGGACAGTTAGCGGTGCGAGTAGCCGATAGCTTAAATACTCAGAACCAAAAAGGAATGGACTTAGATAATCAGTTAGGCAGAAAGCTATTTGACCTGTCACAAACAGAGGCATCTGGCTTGGGTTACGAGGCTAATACGGGTAACGCAGATGTCACTATGAATGTTCTTGAGGGTGACAGTAAATCTTTTCCATCTGAGAACCTGCAAGTGACAATGACAAGTGCAACCGATTATGAAGTAGTCGCGGTTGATAGCAGAGGAAATCCGTTAGATGGCGCAGAAGTTGTATCTGGAACGCTTGACGGTGGTGGTAATGCCGACATTGTTCGTTATGGAGTTTCAATTAACGTGGCAAATACGCCAAATGCAGGCGATAAGTTTTTAGTAAAACCCTCTGAGAGTGCAGCTTCTGAAATAAGCTTATCTGTTCGCAGGCCGGAAGATATTGCGTTGGCAAGCCCGGTAAGAGTTAGCGAAAACTCGGAAAATGTTGGGGTTGCAGGTATTGAATTGAGTCAAACAAACACACCTGATGATTTTTACAATGCGACAGGCGATGGGCTCTTAAACTCTGCTCCGGCGGAAATACAGGTATTGAGTGTAACAGGTAATGACTATGAAGTTCGTCTGCTTGATTTTGATGGGAATCAAATAGGGAATGACTACACAACATCAGATTTAGATAACATTGTGCAACAAGTCTATGATGACGCTGGCCTTGGAGTTGATGTTGATTATGATGTGAACATTGTCGGTGAACCAGAAGCTGGCGACAGTTTTGGTATGGAATATAACTTGAATGGTTTTGACGATAATAGCAATGGCCAACAGCTGGCCGATTTACAACGCCAGCAATTAGTGCGCCGTGATGGTGCTGAAGACGCAGAGCCAACTATGACTTTTAATGAAAGCTATGGTCGTCTAGTTTCAGATGTTGGTAGCCGAGTCAGTCAGAATAGGGTTTTGAGAGATTCAGCCGAAGCAATTAAAGGTCAGACTGAGGCGCAGTATGAATCTCAGTCTGGGGTTAATTTAGAAGAAGAAGCTGCTAACTTGATTCAGTACCAACAAGCCTATACTGCGTCGGCGCGTATTATTACTACGTCACAAACCATTTTCGATACGCTTCTGCGTTCGTTGGGTTAATGAGGTGAGATAAGATGAGATTAAGTACAGATTTATTTTATCAGCGAGCCCAGGATAGCCTGACAAGTTCTCAGTCACGGCTGGATAAAGTGCAATTGCAGTTAACTAAGCAGACTCGTATTTTAAGTCCGGCAGATGATCCGATCGGTAACTCTCAGGTACTAGCACTTAATGAAAAAATAGGCCAGAACGAGCAGTTCGATCGCAACTCAATCACGTTGGAAAACAATTTACGCCGAGAAGAAAGCTCACTTTCAAGTATGGTGGATTTTGTGCAGCGAGCCAGGACGCTGGCTGTCAATGCTGGTAACGGGAGTTTGTCGGCCGAAAACCGAGAGTCGGTGGCTCTGGAGCTTCGCAATATTGAGCAGGCGTTATTTGATTATACAAATACCCAGGACGAAGCCGGCGAATACATCTTTGCGGGCTTTCAGAACCGTATTCAACCCATGGAGTACGATCGAGCGTCTCAGTCGTACTCTTATCGCAGCGATGATGGACAGAGAAAAATACAGTTGTCACCCAGTCTGTATTTGCCAGCCGGCGACCCAGGGAGTAAAGCTTTCGGAAACTTATCGAAACGTGTTGATGTTGAATTTACTGCTGGTAATGACTTGGTTTCCGGTTTAAAGGCTCCTGACAGAGAGGCTTTGGCGGACTATTGGGATGCAGGCGATCCAGACACGCAGTCTGCAAGGATAGAGTTTGGTGCTGGTACCTACGATATTAGGGATGGCAGTAATGCGATTGTGGACAGCGGTGCATACAATCCCGGAGACACCATTACTTATAACGGGCTTGAAATAGAAACATCCAGTCAGGTTGCTAACGGTGATGCTATAGAGTTTGATATTGGTGAGCCCGTATCTCGTAACATATTGACTCAAGTTGGAGACTTGGCCAGTGCGTTAGAAAACTCAGGACCTGAAGATAAAGGTTTTTTTAAAGAAGAAATTGCCTCTTCATTAACGGCTTTTGATGATGCTATTTCCAACTTGACCGATACTCAGGCAAAGGTTGGTGCTCGACTTAATGTTTTGGAGAGCAATAAATTGAGCAATGCCGATTTAGAAATTGTAAATAAGAAGGCGCGTTCGGATATTTCAGATGTTGATTATTCAACCGCCATTACGGATCTGATTAAAAATGAGACTATTTATTCTGCTTCTCAGCAAGTCTTTTCCCGAGTGAGTCGACTGAGTTTGTTTGATTACATATAATTTGACCTTTGTGTAGCCTGACATCTATGTCAGGTTCTACCTTCCACTCGATGTAAAACATCAAACCACAAAAAAATAAAAAATTTTCAAAAAAAGATTAAAGCTCCCCAAAACCCTGCCGATACCTTTTGTGAGAGGAAATTTTAACCAGGCGAAACACGAAGCCGAACACTTCCTCCAGCTTGGCAACAACGATTGAATCCAAGCTTAGGCCAGAAACTGAGGAGCATTATTATGCCTTTATATGTAAATACTAACGTCAGCTCATTGAACGCACAGCGTCAGCTGATGGGCTCAGGTAACTCGCTTGACCAAGCATTCGAACGTTTGTCGTCAGGCTTCCGTATCAACAGCGCATCTGACGATGCGGCGGGTTTACAGATTTCAAATCGATTAGGTTCACAAGTTAATGGTTTGAATCAGGGTAACCGTAATGCGAATGATGGTATTTCTCTAGCACAGACTGCTGAAGGTGCAATGGATGAGATTACTAATACCTTCCAACGTGTTCGTACTTTGGCACAGCAAGCAGCGAACGGTTCAAATACTGATGAAGACCGTGTAGCGATTCAGGAAGAAATTGATTCTTTGATGACGGAAGTTAATCGTATTGCAGAAGATACGACTTTTGGTGGTCAAACGTTACTGGATGGTTCATACAGTGCAGAATTCCAAGTAGGAGCGGACGCTAGACAAACCATCGATATCTCTATGACTGCTGTTGGCGGCGAGAGTAATGCTAATGGTTTTACTTTGTCAGGCATTGCTAGTATTGCTTCGGCAGTTACTGGAGAAGCATTATCGGCAGCAGGTGGCGAGACAGGCGTTTCGTTTGCTGATACATTCAGTTTGGCTGACATCTCTGTATCCACTCAGGATAACGCGCAAAATGTGTTAGCAGGAATGGATAATCTGATTGCAGTTGTTGATAAGAAACGTGCTGAATTGGGTGCCGTTCAAAACCGGTTCCAGTCTACAATTCGTAACCAGGGTAATATTGCTGAGAACCTGGAAGCTGCGAAGTCGCGTATTAAAGATGCCGATTTTGCCGCTGAGACGTCAAAATTGACACAGTCTCAGATCTTGCAGCAGGCATCTCAGACGATTCTTGCTCAGGCGAACCAGCGTCCACAGGCTGCACTTCAGTTGCTTGGATAAGAAAATACGACCAAGCAGTTCTAGCTAAATACAACCGGGAGCCTTGGGCTTCCGGTTTTTTTTTGGAAAATTTTCATATTTCGTAAAAAAAGATTAAAGTTGTTCGTTAAGTGACCGATAAAACATATGGATAAATCTAATTAACAGAATATATGGGTGTTATCATGGTTGAGCTTCCAATGGATCTGAGAACTACAGGAATTGGTGTAGAGCGCGAGCTCAACACTACTGACAGCCCGAAACGAGAAAAAGTGATTGCCGCAGTTGAAGAAATTCAGGAGAAGGTCACAGAGCGTACGGAAAAGGCTAATGAACGACAGGAAGAAAATAAAGAGGGCCGTGTTTCTGGACTGGTTGACGAAATAAATCAGTCTCCAGTGATAAAAAATACGAGTCTCAAGTTTGTTTTTGACGAGAGAGGAGACCCTCCTGTAGTTCAAGTCATTGATAAAGAAAATGGTGAGACAATACGCCAAATTCCATCTGAACTTGCTGTAAAATTGTCTCAAGCTATCGAAGAAATGGCCGATAGCGAAAGTAATCGTTCGGGGTTCCTGTTCGATAAGCAAGTGTAAGGAGTTCTATCATGTCGTTATTTTCATCTCCAGGTATTGGTTCTGGTTTAGATTTAGAGTCGATTATTAATGCGACCTTACAAGCGACCAATCAACCAAAACAACAGCAGTTTCAGGAAGAACAGAAACGCTATGAAACCGAACTTTCAGCGCTTGGTTCAGTAAAATCTGCACTATCGAAGTTTGATAAGGTTGTTGCTGAGCTTGGCGACGCCAAATCTTTTGATAAGCGTGTTGCGAATATCACTCAACCTGATTCTGGTGATTTGATCAGTATTTCAAGTGATTCAACTTCTACTAGTGGCGACTTTTCTGTAGAAGTAGATCAACTTGCGCAGGGTAGTCGTGCCGTTTCTCAAGATGGCACTTTTACGTCAACTGACCAAGTATTAACAACTCAAGATAGTACGCTTTCATTTGCCGCAGGAGATAAGAGCTTTGATATCGATATAGCGGCTGATGCGACACTAGAAGATATTCGCCGAAAAATAAACAACTCGGTTGATAATTTTGGTGTTTCAGCAAACATTATTAATACTGGTAATGAAGCTAAGCTCGTATTTAGCTCAAATGTTGCTGGAGCGGGCAATGATCTCCAGGTAACCAATGATAACGCTGAGCTTGATGGACTATCGACAGTTGCTTTTGATGGTAGCGCTGGTGGGATGGCTATCGCTGCTGGAGATGAGGCTAGAGATGCCAGAATCTTTATTGACGGCATTGAAGCAACGAACGATTCGAATATTTTTAAAGATGTAGTTCAAGGGTCAACTATAACCGCGCTTAAAGCCAGTGAAAATAACGAGACGGCTGAAGTTAGCATTGGGCGAGATCGTGAAGGTATTTCGAAATCGATCGATGATTTTATTAAATCGTATAATTCGGTAGTTGATGTGGTTAATGATGCTACAGCCAAAGGTGAGATGTTACAGGGTGACTCAACACTGAGAGCTTTGGAAAACCGCATGGTTGGCATTTTGAATAGTAGTTCAGGTGAAGGTGACTTTCAAAACTTATTTGATGTTGGACTTAGCCTGAATCAAGACGGCAAACTTGAGAAAACTAATGTTATACGTAGCGTTGATGAAGCAATGGATGAAGATATTAATGCTTTTGGCCGAATATTCTCAGGTGAAAATGGTGTTGCTAAACAATTTGAAACACTAATGGATAATTACACGGATTCGCGAGGAGCTATTACCTTCCGTGAGCAGTCACTTACAGAGAGCTTGGATAGACTTGGTGACGATAGAGAGAAGCATCAGTATCGCATGGAGCAAATGGAAGCAAGGTTACGCGAAAAGTACTCAGGATTAGATGTGTTGCTTTCGGAAATGAAAAGTACTCAACAGTACTTATCACAGCAACTTGGCAGCTTACCTGGTTTTGGTGGGTAAGAGAACGGGTAGCTTTCTGGTATAAGTAATTGAATTAAAAAGGTGCTGTAATGAATAAAAAATTGAAAGGTTATACGCAGGATTCGCTTCGCTCAAAGGTTGCTGGGGCAGATCCTTATGAGCTGGTTCAAATGTTGATGGCAGGCGTACTTGAAAAGCTGAGCTATGCTAAAGGGGCTATTCAACGAAAGGATCTGGAGCAAAAAGCAATTCAACTGAGTAAAGCGTCGGCGATAATCAATTCTTTGCGAGACAGCCTTGACTTGAGTGTGGGTGGGGATGTCGCGCAAAATTTGCAGGATCTTTACTTATATATGACAGATCGACTATCAGATGCGTCATTGAAGAACGATATTGAGGCCATTGATGAAGTCAGTCGATTGGTTAAGGAAATAAAGTCTGCTTGGGATGCAATTCCTCTTGCAGAGCGGGAAAAGGCAATGGGTGAGCAGAAATCCGCTGTGGGAGCATAGCCTAATGGCTGATGCGATTGAAGAATTGATCGAACAGCTTCAGCAAGACGAGCTCACAGAAGAGCAGTTATTGTTAGTTGTTCGTAATGTTAAGCCGTGTGTTAATTCATTAATGCTGGATGATACTATTGAACAAAGTCAGAAAGCTGAATTAATCGCGAGGTTGCAGGTGCTTATTCAACAACGCCAAAAGCCGACAGAAGAAGCCTTAGAGCTAGTCAGTGACGCTTTAAGTAAATTCAAAGGTAATCAGAAAAAGCTTAAAGCTTATAATAAGTAAAATCCCCTTTGTTATAGGGATGGAGTTCGTTATAGTAAGCTGAGTTGCCCACTAGCTTGGCCTTACTATATGGACTCTCTAGAACAAAAGATTTTTTCCGCATTAGAAACCCTTGAAAAAACTGAAAATCAGCTTAAACGAGAAAAGCAGTTTGCTGCTGAAGCTGAGCAACGTTGGGTAAGAAATTTAGCTGCGTTCAAAGAGTACTACCCTGATATTTATGACTCTATTATAGAGTTCAAAGCAGCGCAGTCACTCCCAATTTATGTGACCAAGTCAGGCCATGGAAATATCCGAGATGAAGAAACAGGTCTGGGCATTTATGGTGATAATCCAGTTGAAGAGTCGCGAGTTCAGGTTGAGGAAAACCTTAGGTCACCGAATGTAAATAGAATTGACTTTTCTCACTATGCGAAAGTTAATCCTGGTGATAAAAGGCTGCATATGCAATTTCTTCGTAAACTGGGAGGGGTTGCAAAAAAAGGGGGAAAAGCGGAGCAAATATCATCGCTTGGAGATAGCTTCCCTACCGCAGTTATTTTTGGTGTGGGACTCGGTTATCATTTAGAAATATTGACTTCACAGGTCAATTTTAATTATACGTTTATAATCGAGCCTTCATTTCAGAACTTTTTCTTAAGCTTATATTGTACAGACTGGTCTCAAATTATTGAGCGTGTTGATAAGAATTCTGGAAGTTTATTCTTTCATTTAGGCGTCAGTTACGATGATTTTATTGATGATTTAATCAATATTACCAAATCAGTAGGTGCAGTATGTTTAACAAAGTGTTTTTGTTACCGTCATTTACCAACTCAAAAGAACACTTTGCTGATTAAAAAGTTGTTTGAGCGTATCTATGAAATTCATGGTGGATATGGTTTTTATAACGACTCATTGACCTCCATAGCTCACACCGTAATAAATACAGAGAAAGATACTCATTTGCTTGAATCCGATATAGAACTTTCGGAAACACTGAGAAAAACGCCTGTATACATTGTTGGCAATGGTCCATCACTTGACGACTCAATTGAGTTTATTAAAGAAACACAAAAAGATGCGATAGTTGTTGCTGCGGGCACAGCATTTCAGACGCTATACCAACAAGGGGTAGAGACTGATTTTCACGTTCTGATTGAGCGCCCTAAAGTGACCTACGATGTACTTATCAATACACTCTCTAAAGATGCTTACTCATCAACTAACTTATTAACCATGAGCCTTGTTTATCCTGATGCGTGTGACCTTTATGAATGGGTAGGAATGTCCACAAAAGGGACAGATGCAGGAGGGGACTTATTACAACTAGTGAGTAAGCTTGAGCGTGGCAGATTTATTGGGGCACCGTCGTATCCTAATCCATTGGTTTCCAATACCGCTCTGTCTTTTTTTCTACGAATGGGTTTTAAACAAATTTATCTGTTTGGTGTTGATAATGGCTATTTGTCTGGTGGCCGTCATCACGCGAGCGGGAGTATTTATTATAAAGGCGAGTTGAGCTCCTATGTCCCTAAAAAGGCGAATAGAAAGTTGCCAGGAAACCTTGAAGGAGAAGTTTGGGCGACGGATCTACTAGCCATGTCTTGTTACCAGATGCAACGAGCATTGAAGCATAAGTCTTCTGATAATGTCGAATGCTTCAATGTTGGTGACGGAGCATATATTGAAGGCGCCAAGCCGCTTCGACCCGAGCATTTACTTCCTGAATTTAATTCAATTGATAAAAACGAAGTTATCGAGGGAATTAAGGGAAAACAGTTTTCGGCTTTTCAGTTTAGAAATTTTGAAAAGTATATTGGTATTGAAAGCTACGAAGAGTTATGCGATTCGTTGATTAAACTTTCGGATAATAAACCGTCTTCGAGAGAAGATGCATTAGACTTCTTATTAAAACAATCCAGACTTTTGTACTCTTATCGAACCTTTGGTTTATCACATATTTTTCATATGTTAGATGGAGAGTTGCAGTATTTCCACTGTACGATGTTGTCCTTGCTTTTTCATACCGACGACGAGGAAACATCGATTGAACTTTTTAATGATGCAAATACTATTTGGATTGAATTTTTGGAGAGTGCCAAAAAAGACTTCCGAAATAATTGGCGTACTAAATGTGACTATTCTTTAGAGCAACAAAGAGAAAACAAGGCATTTGAGCGAAGTCTTGAGGAGCAGAGCTAGAGTTCAGAGATGTAAGCGTCTGCTCTCGGGAACTTATACGATGGCTTATTAAATAATTAATAAGCCATGTATCTCTGACAGTTTTGACGGCAACTGAAAGAATCGAGACACTTTTGTTATCGGATCAAACGCAACAACTCCTGTATCAATCGAAATATTTTTCGATAAACCGACGTTCTTTGAAAAATTTCGGTTACGGCTTTGTCCTACAAAAAACAAATGACCATTATAAGCTAGTCCTCTGGTAAAAGCAGAAAACTGCCCTATAGTAGAAGCATTATTTTGTCTAAGCCCTCCGCGGAGAGAGTCTAGAACGGTGAGGCAGCCGTCGATAAACATAATATTGTGTGGCATCCATAAATCTTTAATCGGAGTTCCAACCTTTTCTCCTGACTGAATGTCGAATTCAACAACTGCACCGTCAAAAATGTCTCGTTTCCAATTTCCAGTTTCCGAGAACATCGAAACATAAAGGCTATCCCCTACAACACAACAGTCGTTGGTATGATGAAAAGGTCCTTCGTCTCGTCCAGCCTTTATTGATAACGGAATCGATTTTATTAGTGATAAAGATTCGTCGAAGACAAGAACGGCATCTAAAAGACTGCAAGCAATAAAAAAGTGTTGTGTTTTTTTATCATAAGCGATGCCATGTCCTCTACTTTCGGTAGGTAATGTTTGGTTTCTGACAACACGATAATTCTGGTCAAACTCAATAATACCCATTTCATCATCAACAGTATAATAAGAGCCTTTTACCTCGATAATTGAATGGCAGCAGCCTGAAAATAGTTTTTTGTAGTGCCACTTATCTGCTTCTATCGATAGCTCATAAACACCTCCACCTGAATAAGGGTCGTTCACTGGTTGAGCTCCGGAAGTGAGTAAGATTTTAGTGTTAATTTTCTCAAGCTCATCAATAATTCTTAAGTCATTCAGTATTGGACTAACACAAAAATCTTTTTCGGGTTTTAAACCATACTCTATTAACTGGAAACTGACTTCCGAAAATGAGGTGGTGCAAATAATAACAAAGTGATCTTTGTAAAGTGTTTTAAAATTCTCTGGGCTGATAATTTTAATACCACTTTGCTCTCCGCCCCACATATTCGCGCTGTTGTCACAAATGGCTACAGGACTTTCGTTGAGTTTGCGAAGGGTTTTTGTGCAAATATTGCCTGCTCCCCACAATACTATAGATCTGTTTCCACGTAATCTGGAAACATCTTGGAACTGGCTAAAAGGAATGTCAGCTTTCACGATTGGAGCTCCTCTTTTTGATATTTACTCCATTTGGATTTAGGCAAATGCACTTCTCCGTATGAGCAACTTTCACCCCAAATGTTGTGTTTGTGCCAATGCCCATTTTCAATCCACCAGACTCTAGGATCTCTAAACGAGTCGGCTATCTCCCAGAACTCCTCCACCGTCATCTCCACATATTCAAGCCAGTAATCAAGATCGGATGATACAATATGATCATATTTTTTGACCATTTCGATACCTTCCTCTCTAGTCATATAACCGGAACGAATGTCTTTACTGGCGTGATCGGTTGCTCGGCCATAACCAAACTTTACGAATTTGAGTAGATCATGAATTCCATTTTCGTAACGATCATCGAGGTTTGACATCTTTCTGTATGTTCTTTCAAAAGGCTCCTCTTTCTCTCGCCAACCGTAACGCTCCATAACCAGCTTAGTGTGCGCATTAGGGTCCCATTTAAAAAAGTTACCGATATAAAGTCCTCTAACCCCAACCTCAACAATTTCTTTATCACTTGGGTATTTCGCCCAATTGAGATCTTTAGATGTGAGGGGATCCTGACTGTCTCCTATAAAGTCGTACCACTCATATCCCCTGAGAGCGTTGTCATGTCGCATTTGAGCGCTAAACTCGACGAAATCGTCGGGATCGTACATACCAGAAATATCCCATGCGGTTTCCCCCCAAATAATTAGTGGGATCTTATATCGAACTGCTACTTGAATAGGTACGGTGAAAATGCCGCAGTGTGCGTGCCAGTTCATATCTCCCATTTTTCTAAAGGCTAATCGATTCATTTTCTTTAGAACTTCAACGCTTGGTCCTACAATTAGATGGTCAGCGTCGAATACATGTCGCATTTTGTCTCTGTTATAATCGCCTTCAGGTAAGTAGTTATTTCCATGATAGGTGACAAGTAAAGGTTTTAGACCATACTCGATGGCCATTTTGTGAATCTGATAGTAGCTATCTTTTCCCCCACTTACAGGGATTAAACAGTCGTAGTCTCCTTCGTTATCACTTTTAATAGAGTCTACTAAGCGTTCAAATCGTTTCTTTCTTTTTTCCCAGTGTTCATCAGATAATAGCTCAAATTGCTCCGCGACACGGCATGCGGAACAGACACCGTGTTCATCAAGTGTCATGTTGACAGCATGGGCAGGTGCAACACAACTGATGCAGTAACTAGCTTTGGTAACCATGTCCTATCCCTTATCTTCTATATTGTGTAAATTCGGTTTACGAACATTAAACCCTTTGTCGAATAAATACTTTTTCGCAAGAAATACGCTTTGATCGCGGTAGTGGAAGATATTTGCTGCTGCAGCAGCAGAAACATTCGTTTCGTTAAATAAGTCTTCAAAATCAAACCAATCACCTGCGCCGCCGATTGCGACAACAGGAATAGATAATGCCTCTGAGACAATGTGCGCAGTTTGGGTATCATAACCAGTTTGCTGACCATCATTATCAATGGAGTTTAAAAGGACTTCGCCGACCCCTAGCTGCTCTGCTCTTAACGCCCAGTCCAAAGTTGTAGAATTTGTTGAACGTTGTCCATGGTGTGTGAAGGCCATTTGTTGACCTTGAACGTTAGCGCTATCAATAGAAGCAACAATGCATTGTGAGCCGAACTCTCTTGCTGCTTCAGTTACAATATGAGGAGCTGTAGCAAGTAGTGAGTTAACTGATATTTTATCGGCTCCCCATAAGAGTCGCTGCTCAATGTCTTGTAATGAATTGATTCCACCACCAATTGTAATCGGCATAAATGCAAAGCGAGACATCTCGATTATGATATCTTTTATCGTGGTTGGGTTACCGTGCTTTAAATCGTCTCTTTTAACGTCATATACTTGGTTTGGGGTGATATCAAGATATATTAACTCATCCGCCCCCCATTCACTCATTCGGCGAACTGCCCATATTGCATTACCAATATTCTGGTATTTTGAAAACTTTTTACTCTGGACAAGATACCCATTTCGAAGAAGCAAAGTAGGAATGATTCGTTTTTTAAGCATTGCTTGGATACTCCAAAAACCGTTTTAAGAGTGACTGTCCTGCTTGTTGACTTTTTTCAGGATGAAACTGGACTCCAAATATATTTTCACGTTCAATTGCCGAAATAAAGTTCGTACCATAAGAAGTTGAGGCTGACTGAAAGGAGCTTCCGGACATTGCATAGCTATGAACAAAGTAAAAATCCTCTGGTTGAGGAAATGTAGAATAAAACCATGAGCTTTCTGAAAACTGAACTGAATTCCAACCTATATGGGGTAGCTTTAGAGTTGGGGCGTAGAGAGTATCGACAACTCCGTTAAGCCAACCTAGCCCGGGAGTTGGCTCACCTTCTTTTCCTAACTCCGCCATCAGTTGCATTCCAACGCAAATGCCGAGAAGGGGTTTTTTGAGGTTAAGTACATGATGCGCCAATATGTCCACTGGAAGTCGAGATTTCACTTTTAGCATGGAGCGATCAAAAGATCCGACCCCAGGAAGTATAAGATGTGAAGCTTTGTCAATTTCATCCGGGTTGTTTGAAATTGTTACAGAGTTGCATACTGATCGACTAATATTGGCAACAGAACCGACATTACCGGAGCCATAATCGAGAATACAAATTGACGACTTTAGAGTCATATAAAAACCTTAAAATTGATTTTATCTTTTTTTATTTAATATAACTAAATTTACTATTTTGAATAATACTAATTTATAGAAGCAGCACTCTCTTACTCATAGCTTAGCAAGACTAGTGCCAACTTTTGCCAAACTTTTGACGTGGCGCGAGATTTGCATGAAGAATTAAAGTAGAGCAAGATTGATGAATGAAATTAGTTAAAATGAACTAAGGAATCGCTCATGTTTGAAGATTCAACGCTTCTTGTGACCGGGGGGACAGGGTCTTTTGGCCATAAGTTTATTCCGATGACGCTTGAAAAGTACAGTCCGAAAAAAATAATCATATTCTCTCGCGATGAAATGAAACAATGGGAGATGGCTAAATTATTTCCGAATGATAAAAGGTTGCGTTTTTTCATCGGTGACGTGCGCGATAGGGATCGTCTCTACCGAGCTCTAGATGGTGTCGACTATGTTGTGCATGCAGCAGCAACGAAAATAGTTCCTACTGCTGAATATAACCCTTTTGAGTGCGTTAAAACTAATATTCATGGAGCGATGAATGTCATTGATGCGAGCATTGATAAAGGGGTTAAGGGAGTAGTGGCGCTGTCGACAGATAAAGCGTCAAGTCCGGTTAATCTATATGGTGCTACCAAATTGGCTTCTGACAAACTATTCGTTGCTGGTAATTCATATGCGGGCGGACATACTACCAAATTCTCGGTTGTTCGTTACGGCAATGTGATGGGTTCTCGTGGTTCTGTAATTCCTTTTTTCATGTCAATTAGAGACAAAGGGACTTTGCCGATTACAGATGAGCGAATGACACGCTTTATGATTTCTTTAGAGCAAGGTGTTGAGTTAGTGTGGCATGCTTTTGAAGATATGGTTGGTGGTGAGATTTACGTGAAAAAAATTCCTTCAATGAAAGTGACTGATGTTGCCCATGTTGTTGCGCCAGAAGCTAAACTTGAGGTTGTAGGCATTCGACCAGGTGAAAAACTGCATGAACAGATGATAGGTTTTGAGGATGCACCTTATACATACGAGTATGATGAACACTTCAAGATTTTACCTGCTATTCACAGCTGGGATAAAGATGCAAATCGTATTAAAAATGGTAAGAAGGTTCGGGACGGCTTCACCTACTCTAGTGACAATAACAAAGAGTGGATGACGAATGAACAGTTAAAGAACTGGCTCGAGAGCAATTATGAGCAGATTGGAAAAATTTGATGATACCGTACGGAAAGCAAGACATTCAGCAAAGTGATATTGATGCAGTTGTTGAAGTTTTAACTTCAGATTTTTTAACGCAGGGGCCCAAAGTACCCGCGTTTGAATCGGCTGTTGCTGAAAAAGTCAGCGCCAAGCACGCTTTAGCTGTTAACAGTGCCACCTCAGCACTGCACATTGCCTGTTTAGCATTAGGATTAGGCGAAGGTGACTGGCTGTGGACTACGCCGGTCACCTTTGTTGCTTCGGCGAATTGCGGGCTATATTGTGGTGCTCAGGTCGATTTCGTCGATATCGATCCGGACACCTACAATATTAGTGTCAGCGCGCTTGAAGAAAAACTAAAGCAAGCTGAGTCTGATAATTGCTTGCCCAAAGTCTTGGTGGTAGTCCATTTGTGTGGTCAGTCTTGTGAAATGTCAGCGATAAAACTGCTGGCAGATAAGTACGGTGTAAAAGTGATTGAGGATGCGTCTCACGCTATTGGCGGGAAATATAGGAATGAGTACATCGGTAATGGACGCTACAGTGACATCACTATTTTTAGTTTTCATCCGGTCAAAATTATTACTTCTGCAGAAGGCGGTATGGTGCTCACGAACAAAGATGAGCTAGCTAGCCGAATAAACCTGCTTCGCAGTCATGGTATCACCCGGAATCCGGAGCAAATGACACAGGAGCCAGACGGGCCTTGGTATTATGAGCAGATTGATTTGGGATTTAACTATCGGATGACTGAGCTTCAGGCTGCTTTAGGCTTAAGTCAATTAAAGCGGCTAGATGAGTACGTTGCGCGTCGGCATGCACTAGCTACACGTTATTGTTCGCTTCTTAACACATTGCCAGTGACTTTGCCGCGGCAGCATCCAGATAGCTACTCTGGTTTACATCTGTATGTTATTCGTTTAAACCTAAGTCAAATTTCTGTTAGCCACCGAAACGTGTTTGAGTCGCTCAGGGCGCAGGGTATTGCTGTTAATCTGCATTACATTCCGGTGCATACGCAACCTTATTATCAACAGTTTGGTTTTAAAGCGAATGATTTTCCGGAAGCTATGTCGTACTACCGAGAGGCGATTAGCCTACCGATGTACCCGACACTGAGCGAAAACGAACAAAATGAGGTGGTTGAAGCACTGAAAAAGGCTATGCGGCCATGATGATTGCAGTTATTCCGGCTCGGGGTGGGAGTAAGCGCATTCCTCGAAAGAATATCAAGGCTTTCTGCGGAAAACCTATGATAGCTTGGGCGATTGAAGCGGCTAAAGCGAGTGGGTGTTTTGACGACATTCTGGTGTCGACGGACGATGATGAGATTGCAGAAGTATCAAAAGCCTGCGGTGCAAGGGTGTCGTTTAAGCGTCCGGACAATTTATCCGACGATCATACTGGCACCATCCCCGTCATTAAGCATGCGATTGAATGGTATGAAGCGCACGTAAAACCCATTGACTACGTCTGCTGTATTTACGCAACGGCCCCTTTTTTGCAGCCCGGTGATCTTAAGGAAGGCTTGAAATTGGTCCAGAAAAATCACGTTGATTACGCATTTTCCGTTACCAGCTACGCGTTTCCTATCCAGCGGGCACTGCGCCTGTCAGAAAATAGGCGCGTCAGTATGTTTCAGCCGCAGTACTTTAATACTCGCTCGCAGGATTTAGATGAGGCTTGGCATGATGCGGGTCAGTTTTACTGGGGTAGGGCGGATGCTTGGACGCGTGAGAAACCTATGTTCTCTGAGCATGGCGTTGCGGTGCCGCTTCCTCGTCATCGGGTGCAGGACATCGATACTCCAGAAGACTGGGTACGGGCGGAATGGTTGTTCAAAGCGTTGCAGGAAAGTGAATGAAAGTTGCGCTTCGTGTCGATGCGTCGCTGGCGATGGGCTCTGGTCATGTCATGCGCTGCCTGACGTTGGCGGACGAGCTTAGTCGTCGAGGGCACGAATGTGCTTTTATTTCACGAAAACAATCTGGGGATTTAACCAACGCGGTAAAAGAACGAGGTTATGTTGTCTATGAGCTGCCGGAATGCGAAAAAACAACCGACTATCATCTTGCACACGGCCACTGGCTAAAAGGCGGACAGGAGAAAGACTCACAGGAAAGCGAAGCGGTTTTAAAAAACTTCGCGCCCGAGTGGCTGGTGATTGACCATTACGGCATTAATAAAAACTGGGAGCAGCACGTACGACAATATGTGAAAAATATTCTGGTTATTGATGATTTAGCTGATCGCGAACACGACTGTGATGTTTTGCTTGATCAGAATTTAGGTCAGACAGATGATATGTACCAATCACTTGTTCCTGAGAGTTGTCAGATTTTAACTGGCTGTCATTATGCTTTGTTGCGCCCCGAGTTTGCAGATTACCGTGAGCGTAGCTTTGAGTACCGACTGGGAAAAACTCAAATTGATCGGGTGCTGGTGACAATGGGCGGTGTTGATAAAGAAAATTATACCGAAAAAGCATTAAACGCACTGACCTCAAGCGATCTGGACGATAAGACTGAAGTCATGGTTGTATTAGGGAAGCAAGCGCCGTGGCTTGCTGAGGTGACGGCGCAGGCAACAAAAAGTCGTCTGAATGTTCAGGTCCTCAGTAATGTATCCAACATGGCAGAGCTTATGAGTCAGTCGGATCTCGCTATTGGCGCTGCCGGCAGTACCTCTTGGGAGCGTTGCTGTCTGGGCCTGCCTACGCTGATGTGTGTGTTGGCGGACAATCAGCGGGGAATAGCAAAAGCACTAAGTCAGTCGGGTGCGGCCGTTCTTGTAGTCGATGTCGTTGAAGACTTTAGTTTACAAGTTAATCATTTTAAACACTTTCCTCAGGCATTAACTTGGTTATCTGACCGAGCGATGGGTTTGGTTGACGGTCAGGGGGCAGAGCGGGTTGTCAGTAAGATGGTGGAAAAATTATGAAAATCAGTGTGTTGTGCAGCAACCCTGAACATCCCATTGTTGGTAAGCTCAAACAATGGTGCGACA
Source organism: Pseudomonadota bacterium (assembly GCA_051747845.1). Classification (GTDB taxonomy): domain Bacteria; phylum Pseudomonadota; class Gammaproteobacteria; order Enterobacterales; family Alteromonadaceae; genus Idiomarina. The sequence goes on along the minus strand of JBNJGQ010000021.1, from coordinate 1,874 downwards.
AACAGCCACATGATGTTGAACTGCTTCACTCGAAATCGCAGCTTGATCAGGGTGACATTTTGTTTTTAGTTTCCTGTTCGGAGCTTATTACTGCATTTGAGCAAAACAAATATCAGCACACACTGGTGCTGCACGCCAGTGATTTGCCCAAAGGTCGTGGATGGAGTCCTCATATATGGGAATTGCTTGAAGGATCAGAGCGTATCACGGTGAGTCTCTTAGAAGCTGTGGAACCAATTGATTCGGGTCGTATCTGGGCAAAAGAGTCGTTTCATGTTGGACAAGACTGGCTATGGGATGAAATAAATGACGCCTTGTTTGAGGTTGAACTAAAACTGATGAATTTTGCAATTGAAAATAAAGATAATATCAAGCCAAAAAGTCAAGATGAAAGTGATGGAGTAAGTTACTACCCTAAACGAAGCCCAAAAGACAGCGAGCTTGATGTCGACAAATCGTTAAGAGAACAGTTTGGTTTACTCAGAGTGTGTGATCCGAAGCGTTATCCTGCAACATTCAGGCTCCATGGTCATACCTATAAAATAACAGTGGAGAAGACCGATGACTAAGCAATTTATCACCGTTGACGGTCGTGAAATATCTCAAGAAACAAATCCTTATATTATTGCTGAAATGTCAGCCAATCATAATGGTGATATCGAGAATGCATTCAAAATTATATCGGAAGCTAAAAAGGCCGGTGCCGATGCGCTGAAAATTCAAACTTACCGCCCAGACACTATTACGCTTAATTCAGATAATCAGGACTTTTTAATTAGTGAGGGATTATGGCGGGGGCACACGCTCTATGAGCTATACGAATGGGCTCACACCCCCTGGGAATGGCATAAACCGTTGTTTGAGCATGCCTGCAAAGAAGATATAACCATATTCAGCTCGCCGTTTGACAATACGGCCGTTGACCTGCTGGAGGATTTGAATGCTCCTGCGTATAAAATAGCGTCTTTTGAAGCGGTGGATTTAGCGTTAATTGAGTATGTGGCAAGCACAGGCAAACCCATGATAATTTCTACTGGCATGGCAGACGCTGAAGAAATACAGGAAGCGATAGACGCCGCCCGGGGTGCTGGCTGCAAAGAGTTGGCGATTTTACATTGTGTCAGCGGTTATCCTGCTCCGGCAGAAGATTACAACTTGCAAACCTTAGTGGATATGCGTGATCGTTTTAATGTATTGACAGGATTATCTGACCATACATTGGATAATACGACTGCGATAGTAAGCGCAGCACTGGGCGCCTCCATTATTGAGAAGCACTTTACACTAGATAGAAACGGCGGTGGCCCGGATGACAGCTTTTCATTAGAGCCTGCAGAGCTTGCGGCCCTGTGTCGTGATACGAAAACAGCGAAAAAATCTTTAGGGCAAGTGGATTATGGTCGCAAATCGAGTGAGTTAGGCAATGTGAAGTTCCGCCGTTCTCTATATTTTGTCAAAGCCTTAAAGGCTGGTGATGTAATTACGGAAGACAGTATCCGCAGTGTAAGGCCTGGGTATGGAATTGCCCCAAAATATTTCAAAGAACTTATCGGCAAAAGGGTAAAAGAAGATATTAGGATTAATTCCCCAGTCAATTTAACTTTGATTCAAAAGTAGACACAAAAAAACCGGCTCAAAAGCCGGCTTTTCTCTCCCCTGCGCCTAAGCCCAGGTCAGTAATTCTTCTTACAGTGCTTTGATCTTAGCATTCAAACGGCTCTTATGACGTGCCGCTTTGTTTTTGCTGATAAGACCTTTAGTCGCGTAACGATCCAGCATTGGGGTTACGTCTTTCATTGCAGTGTTTGCTGCTTCTTTGTCTTTTTTCTCAATAGCTGCGTTTACACGTTTAAGGTAAGTACGCATCATTGAAC
>JBNJGQ010000020.1:26803-28080 GCA_051747845.1 Pseudomonadota bacterium | reverse complement strand
TGACGTTCACGTCAGGTGAGATGTTCAAATCCTTGCTTTCAGATAATCCGCCAATTGCGATGCCGCACTTGAAGCGCCGCCGGCCAGGCGCATAATGACGTTGACTGAGCCGGGGGCTGGCAATTTCTTTCCATTGGCAAGCGCATCAATTACCGAAACACTTTCTGGCACTGTGCTACGGGCCAATACGGTTATTCCCAAGCTGCTGTGCAGGGCGGCGGTAAGCCCTGAAAAGTCGGTGTTGGTGTAGGTAATTCTGTAGGGCTGGTGTATTCGTTGCAGACTCTGTTCGGCACGGCGGCGGTAAATGCACCCTTCCGGAGCCACAACCAAAGGTAAGCTGGGTTGCTCGACCAATGCGGGAGAGCCCACCCAAACCAGCTCTTCACGCTGAATCAGAACATCACTTTTATTGGTTTGCTCGCGCAGTGCCAGAATAATATCAAATTGCTGCCCTAGTCCGGACAGTAAGTCTTTACTCAACGCCGAAGTCACCTGCAGCGTAACCTGCGGGTAAACCTGAGCAAACTGACCAAGCACTTTGGGCAGCAAGCTGGACGCGAATTCACTGGTGATGCCCAGCCGAACTTTACCGCTAACCTGTTGAGGCTCGAACTGCGCCCAGGCCTGATCGTTCAGCGCCAACATTCGCTGCGCGTAATCAAACAGCACATCACCGTCGGCGGTAAGGGCAAAGCCACTGCCCTGGCGCGTTAGCAGTTCAACGCCCAGTTGCTGCTCCAGCTTTTTAAGCTGCAAGCTAATAGCAGGCTGAGAACGGCCCATGCGTTCGCCGGCAAGTGTCATACTGCCCAGCTCTATAACGGCACTAAAACTGCGTAAGGCCTCTAAAGATAAATGTTTCATTGTTTCGCTTTATAAAGTCGTTACTGGGTATTTGAAAAATTAATACCATTATAAGCATTATTGATTTTAAGTTTAAGTGAATCACGCCTATAATTTGCGCCCATACACACGCACATAAAGTGAACAGAGAAGGAACACGGTATGGGTAGCAGAACGCCACTGTACGATGCACACGTAAAAGCGGGTGCAAAGATGGTTGATTTTCACGGCTGGGACATGCCGCTGAACTACGGTTCACAAATTGAAGAGCACCATGCTGTACGCCGTGACTGCGGTGTTTTTGATGTGTCGCACATGACCATTGTTGACGTAGAAGGCCCTCAAGCTCAGGCATTTTTGCGTTACCTGCTGGCTAACGACGTTGCCAAGCTAAAAACCGAAGGCAAAGCACAATACACCAGTATGCTGAA